>NZ_BAAHXB010000021.1:0-61562 GCF_054657215.1 Endothiovibrio diazotrophicus | reverse complement strand
CCCAATTCTTGGGGTCTTCTTTTTTGTTGTTTCAATGTGCTAGGTATCCGTGAGATGGAGGGCCAGGGGGAGGGGGCGATGGCCCCTACCTGACTACCCACCGGCCACGGAGAAGCCGATGCCGAGTAAAGTGAGCGTCGATGGAGGGGAGCCGGAGGCGGGGTTGGTTGCCACAAACGGCGCTTTGTCGTCGGCGTTGGCGGCGCAAGTGAGCTGGGGGGGGACTACCCGCGGCGGTTGTCACCCGTACGTGGAAACGTTCGCAATGGTCAGCAGAGGAAGGGGCGCCGCTCCCTGGGTCGGCGATCAAACGTGGGGGGAATCAAGGGAATTCTGTCGAGAACATCGATATTGTGTCTGGTGTGAACTCCTCACCGGTCAGCTCATCGATCAGGTAATGGTAGGCCCAAAAGCTGAGGGCTTGGCCCCCGATGATGGCGCAACGAGACCGCAGCGACTCGTCCATGTGGCCGACGAGAGAGTCAATGAGTTCGCTGAGGGGAGGGGGAGGGGGAGGGGGTGTGTCAGGCAAAACGGATGCGAGCTTTCCGCGCCCGGAGCGGCTTGATCAGCGCGTTGCCCGCCGCCAGCTCGCGCCCGGAAATCTCGCCCGACTGAACCCGTTGGAGATCACGGGCGCGATCCCGCTCCTTTTCGGCGGCCCGAGCGGCGAAAGGCGAGACGGGAGGGTTGCGGTTTTCCATGGGAAAACGACAAGTAACTCCGGTGACGGAGTCAACGGCGTGGCACGGTAGTCGCCTAGAAGTCCGCCATCTCCCCCAACCCCTCAAGCCGAGCCAGAATCCCGTCCATCCAATCAGGCTCCGTGACCTCTTCCTCAGCGGAGAGGGGGTCGGCGGGCAGGTCCGCCTGATAGGTCAACCCATCCCCGTAGCTCGTTTTGAACGCTCCCCCCAAGTGATAGGTGATGAGATAGGCAGTAAACAGGTCACCATGGAAAGGTCTGTCGGTGACTTCCACGCCGGAAGGGGCCGAGGTAAGAAGGGAACCTTCGGCGGGGAAAGTGACAGGGCCGGGAATGTTGACCATCAGGCGGATTCCGCCACCTTTCTCCTCCGCACCAAATACCGGTAGACGGTCGCCCCGCATTCGCTCCGCCTCCCGGAGCAGAATTCCGGCGAGCCTGCTGAACATCCCTTCGTTTCCGCGGATGGAGGGCAAGGTCTGCGGGAAACGCCGTTCGACCTCGATATCGATCTGGTCCACTGCGCTTTCCAGAACGGAGAACGGCTCGATCTCGTCATTCAGCGCGTAGTCGCCATCGAGTTGTTGTGCAATGTGGCGTCCCAGCCAGAACATGCCGTTGGCCTCCCGGTGGACCTGTTCCCACATCTTTTCCGGCTCCCAGCCCCGCGAGTCCTTCACTGGCATCGCCGGGGCGAGGTCGATCAGTTGGGTGAAGAACGCCCTCAGCGCTCCCTGAGCCCGCCGCAGACGATGCAGGGAACCGACCATGGCCACCAGTTCGCGCATCCGGTTGCTCTGGGCCTGTCGTTGGCGCACGCTGAGTTTCTCCTCCAGCAGGAGGCCCCGTTCCCGGCGCAGGGCGAAGAGTTCCAGGGCATGCTTCAGTTCCGCCAGCAACAGCTCGGGTTTCCAGGGCTTGGGAACGTAACGAAAGATCTCTCCGCGGTTCACCGCCTCGATGGTTTCCGGCAGGTTGGTGTAGCCGGTGGTGAGGATGCGCACGATCTCGGGGTGGCGCTCCCGCATCAGGTCGAGCAGTTCCACACCGGGCTTTCCCGGCATCCGCTGGTCGGTGAGCAGCACGCCGATCTCGTCGCCATGGGCGTCCAGCACCTCCACCGCCGCATCGACGCTCGGCGCGGTATGGACCCGCAATTCGCGGGAGAAGTAGCGCTTGAACCCTCGCAACGCCTGCTCCTCGTCATCGACGAAGAGCACGGCGAAGCGTTGGTAGTCAATGGGGCTTTTCATGTGAACGGATACCTCGGTTCCGAGAGGGGCACTCCCTCCGGCTGAATGGTGTGGATAGAGCGGCGGTAACGGGAGTAGGACACCATCGGCTTCACTCCCCGATGGGAAGCTCGAAGGAGAACCTCGTCCACTCTCCCCAGACGCTCTCGACGCGCAGCTCGCTACCGTGATTCTCGACAATGGTATGGCTTACGCTCAATCCCATGCCCATCCCTTCGCCGACGTCACGGGTGGTGAAGAAAGGATCGAAGACCCGCGACAACCGCTCCTCCGGAATCCCGGTACCGTTGTCCCAGACGGAAAAACGCAGGAATTCCCCGACGGGCTCGCAGCGGACGCGGATCATCCCTTCCGCTCCCCGGTTCGCTTCGCGGATCGCCTTGGAGGCGTTGCTGATCAGGTTGATCAGCACTTGGATGATGTGGGATTGGGCGCCCCTGGCGGTATGGGAACCGGCAATCTCCGTGACCACATCGATCCCCTCCAACGCCTTCTTCGTCGATCTCATGGCGACCCTCACCGCCTTTTCCACCGGAAAAGTGGCGCCCACGCCCTCGCCGGAAGGGTGGGCGAAGGTGCCGAGGTCCTCCACGATGTCACCGATTCGCCCCATGCCATCCTCGATGTCGGCAAGCGCCTCCCGTCGATCCTCGTCTTCCATGATGGTCGGATCGTCTTTCAGCACGCCGAGCGCCATCGTCGTAAAGTTGAGGGGATTGGTGATCTCGTGGAGCATGCCGGCCGAGAGCGTGCCCAGGGCGTTGAGCTTCTCTGAGTGGATCAACTGGGCCTGCGTCCGGTGCAAGTTGTGGAGGGCTTCGGAGAGCTGGAGATTCCTGGTCTCCAGCTCATCGAAGAGTCGGTGCCGCTCCACCAGATTGCGTACCCGCGCCCGCAGTTCCGGCAGCATGAACGGCTTCGGCACGAAGTCGTCCGCCCCTTCCTCCAGGGCCTGCACCTGGACCTGCTTTCCCTCCTTGGCGGTCATCAGGATGATTCGCGTGTTGTCCAGAACGGCCTCGGCCCTCAGTCGGCGGGTGACCTCGAAGCCGTCCATCTTCGGCATCATCAGATCGAGCAGCACCAGCGCTGGACGATATTCCAATGCCGCCTGGATGCCGCTCTCCCCGTCGGCGACGGTGAGGACGTGGAAATTCTTTTCCATGATCCGTTGCAGATAGCGCCGCATGCTGGCGTCATCCTCGATGACCAGGAGTCGCGGACGTTCATCCGGGCGTTCATCGTCGCCGGCGGCAGTTGGTGACTCCTCCCAATTCTCGCTGCCCACCACGTGTCTCGCCGCCGCCCGATGCAGCGCCTCCAGCTCGTCGCCGGCGGCGCCGGAGTTGGTTGGTGCTTCCGGACCGAGCCCACTCTCCTCCATGAGCGGCAGGACAACCCGGAAGGTGCTCCCTTTGCCCAACTCACTCTCCACTTCCACCCATCCCCCCAGCAGCGTCGTCAACGACTGAACCAGGGAAAGTCCCAGGCCGGTGCCCTGGAAGCGGCGGGTCGATGACCCGTCCACCTGACGGAAGCGATCGAAGATGTGCGGAAGCTCCGCCTCCGGGATACCGATACCGCTGTCGGCCACCTCGATGGTCGCAAACCGTCCGGCCTCCTCCTCCCGCACACCGGTGGTGAGCCGAATCCATCCCCCGCGCTCGGTGAACTTCACGGCGTTGTTGAGAAGGTTCACCACGATCCGCTCCAACGCACCCACGTCGCCCGACACCACCAGCGGGTCGCCATGAAGGGTCTGCTCCAGGCGCACCCCTTTGCCGGAAGCGATGTGGGCGCAGCCCGCGGCTTGCTCCTCGACCACCCGGTTGAGGGTCACCGGTCCCCGCGCCAGATTGTCCGCTCCCTCTTCGAGGCGGATGATCTCCAGCAGGTCATTGACCAACCGCAACAGCCGATAGGCGTTGCTCTGGGCGATGCGCAGTGGCTCACGGATCGACTCGGGCACATTGCGTCGCAGCTCCAGCAGCTCCTGAATCGGGGAGAGGATGAGGGTCAGCGGGGTGCGCAGCTCATGGGAGACGTTGGCGAAGAACTGGGACTTCAACCGGTCCAGCTCCGCCAGTTCCGCATTCTGCTGGCTCAGTTGGTAGTTGAGCCGGAATTCGTTGAATCGATGCACCGACTGGAGATGGCTCGCGACGACGCAGATGATGCTGGTAGCAACCAGAAAGAAGACGTTGTTGATCAGAATGTCGCCGACGGGGCTTCCCGAGGGCACGAGCCACAGGTGACCGAGGCAACCAAGGCCGTAGAGCAGCAGCGTGCCCGCGGTCACCACGACCGTTTCGGCGATGGTCCACGGGAGCAACAGCGACATCACCACCGCGATCAGGTTCAACCCGGCGTAGTAGGGGGAGTTCGCTCCCTCCGTCAGTGCGATCATCACCGAAATCGACAGCGCGGCGGTCAAGGCGGCGAACAGCCCCAACCGGTTGACGATCTGCGGGGAGCCTTTCAATGTGATCGCATAGAAGCCGAAGAAGATCGCGATGAAGATCCCCCGAACCAGAATCAGTTCCGTGAAGTGCTGCGGGTAGACCACCCAATCCAGTATCCCGAACAGCGGCATGAACGCAACGTAGAGCCAGATCCCCATCTGGACCCGTTTGTGGCGCAGTTGCTGGTCGGCGACGGTGTAGAGTTTCCGGAGCTTCTCGTCGAAGTCGTCGGTGTCCATCATTGTTCTTCCGGCTTCCTGATTTCCAAACACAGGTTGATCCCTGTCCGGTCGGTGTAGGTGCGTTGAATGCCTACTTTCGGTGCCAGACTCTCCATCTGGGATTCATTTCTGTAGATGAGATACCACTCCATTGTGTGTTCCATCATAAACCGGTTCGGGTTGTTCGTATGCATGTTAGTGACAAACACCAAACCGCCCGGTTTGGTGTGTCGATAGAAGAGTTCGAGCAGCTTTCCGCACACCTTGTCGGAGAGGTAATCGAACAACCCGGCGCAGTAGACGAAGTCGAAGGTATCCAGGTCGTCGTTGTCCTTCCGTTTGTTTGAGGCGTTTTTCAGCAGGGTGTGGACCGATTGGTGAACGAATTCCAGGCCCGGTGACCGACCGCTCTCCGCCACCGCCTGTCCGATCTGCTCCCGAGCGGAATCGATGGTCTCCTGATTGAAATCCATCAACCGAAAATCGGCGGCCGTGGCGATCGAATGATTGCGGATGAAGCGGGAGACTTCGTGGGCCGATCCGCAGCCGACACTGAAGGCGCTCAAGCGCCGACCCCGCTGCATCACCCGGTGGGTCTCATCGACCAGGTATTCGACCAGGGTGTCGTTGCGGTGGCGAACCGACTGGGGAATCGGCGCCCGGATGTAGAGGGTGTTGACCATCTTCGAGTAGGTGTCGCGCCCCATCAGCCGGTCCCGGTAGATCATGTTGATCATCTCGTAGTCGCCGGGGTAACCGAGGGGCTTGGCGTAGACCCGGTGGACGAACGGCGCGGTCAGGAGCAGGGGGTGGAGATCCCGCTGGGTAAACGACTTGTGGATCGACACCAGTTCCTCGGGAATCTGCTCCGCCTCTTCCTCGAAACGCTGGGAGAGCCGATTCATCCGCTCGACGAACGGCGCCGCGATGCCCTCGAAGGACTCGCGGGGCAGCTCATCGTCCGCGGAAGAGGAGGGGGGATAGTCCAGATCGACCTGGTGCAGCCATTGATGGAAGCTGAGCAGGAACGACCGGATCTCTATCACTGCCAGTTGGTAGCCGGGGTGAAGCCGGTGGGCCTCCTCCCACTCATCGATGAAGGCACAGGTCTCCCGGTGGAGCTTTTCGCCGCTGTCGAGGATGTGGGAGAGGTCATGCCAATCGTCAACAGGAGTGACAGAGACGATCAGCATCAGACCGGTGTTGACCAGGTTGGAGACCACCCCGCGCCCCTGGTAGATCACCCCGCTGTTTCTGCGGATCGTGATCTGTTCCAGCACCTCACTCAGCTGAACCACAGAGTAGGGGTTGTAGACCTCCATCACGATGCTGGTCCGATTGAGACTGAGGAGCGTACCCCTCGCCTGGAGTCCCTGGCTGTTCCTGAACGTGACGAGGCTTTGTGCGGCAACACCCTGATTTGACATGAAGTTCACCTTTTTTTGATGTCTCTGAGCAATAGAACGATCTCCCCATCGAATGCCGATGGGGTATTCCGAATACTGCGGGTGATTTGAGGTTTTCTCCCCTTTGGAATCGCCGACGCCGTGGCGGTCGCGCAGGGGATTGGCATGGGGAGCGTGTCAGTATAAGGCGCTATTCGTGTAAGCCTTGTCTGAGTGATATGCGGCAATTAACCCGACATGGTCTGGTTGATAGAAAGCAGACCGTGGAAGGTTTGAATAGCGAAAACGGTACGTTTGTGGAAATGACGGGCGTGCGAAAACGTGGATGCACGATTTCGTTTCCAAGAGTGAGATGTTTTTAAACAGACGTTTGGCCGCTTGATGGCGGTGAGAGGTTGCGATATCTACCAAATAGGACAGCAGTACCGCCTACACGGTCCCCCCGAAACATCGTGGGTAAAGGACTCAAGGTGGGGTGTGGTAGGGTGTGTGCCGGAGTGAAGGTCGATCTGCGCGATCAGGGATCGCCGATTGGGTGGGGGGGACATGTTGGTGGTCAACCCCAACCTCGTGCGCGCCGGCCTCGACCTACTGGAGTTCCCAACGATCTACACCCTTCAGCAGGCCATCCGCAGTTCAGGTGGTTTGGCCAGCAGGAGGCGGTGCGGGTGATCTTTCTCGGCTATCGGGGGGCCGACCAAGCACCGCATGCCTGGAACCGGTGGTCAAGAAGAACGCTGCCTCCCCAAGTGCCTTGGTCGATGTGCCGGAGAGAGGCTTTGATGTGTTCAAACAAAGTCGGAAGAGCGTCGAGGTGGAGTTGGTGCGGCGGTTGGTTGCGTAGCGGAAACGGGGATGGCAGGGCGGTCACCCCATCTTGATTCCCTGATTACATCTGGTGGTTGAGGGGGTCCCTTCTTCCCCTTCATTTTACAAGGCGCTCTAAAAATACTACTGAAACGGTAGATTTCATATCGAGCACATACAATTTGTGTCGATATTTAAGTGCGCTAAGTGTTGCTTCGTGCTTTGGCAGAGTTTTTGATTCTTTCTCTCCTCAAATTTTCAGAATTTTCTTACAAATATATTAGATAAATTTCTGTTATCGTTCTTATCGAAAAAGCTCCTCGCGAGCCTTTCTCAAACGACTCCAGCGGTTCCAAGTCTGGGGGAGGCGCCATCAGATCCATCCGGGAAGCATTTTCTCGTGATCTCGCCCAATCCTACGAGAAATGGACACCAGAAAATGAGGAAATATGTAGTGAGAACCAAAACATTGAAACGTTTGTTTGGCGTGTTGGTCCTATCGGTCTCTTCTCTGGCATGGGCTGCTCCCACCGTCACCATAGACAGCCCCAATGACGGGGCCACAATTGAAGCGGACAACGTCACGGTTTCCGGTCTGGCCACTGCCGTGGGAGGTGGCGCTGGAATTGATCTAATTCTGGTGCTAGATGACTCCGGGAGCTTGAGCAGCACTGATCCAACCCGCGATCGATTCCAGGCAGTTCGGGAGTTGATGAACAGCTTTGGCCCCAGCGTCAATATTCACCTCGGAATGGTGTTTTTCACCGATAGCGCCAGCGTTGCGGTGCCCCTCACCGAAGTCTCTAGTGTTGCTGCCGCTGTTGAGCAGGCCATCACATCACATGCGTCGCCTGGTGGTAACACCAACATAACCTCCGGTATCAACGAAGCGGCTTCGCAGTTCAGAGCCAATGGACGTAGTGGGGCCAGTCAGGTAATGGTGGTCTTTACTGACGGCCGGGACGGATCCGATCCTGCTAGCGCGGCATCCAATGCCGCGGCTTCTGGAGTCACCGTAAATGTGGTCGGGCTTGGGTCTGACAGTAGTTATCAAGCTGCCATGCAGGAGATCGCCACAAGTGGAGGCGGTGTGATGCTGGCGGCAACCAATCCGGACGAGTTGCGCGCTTTGTTCCGCTCTGCCCGTTTCGTGGATATCCAGGGTGTCGCGGTAGTCAACCAAACCACCGGTGTCTCGGCTCCGGTGGTTAACGTTAGTGCAGGCGCGTTTACTACCTCCGTCGATCTCGGGGTCGGAAGCAATGACATAGTGGTGACCGCAACCGACACCGATGGTGCCAGCGCTACTGCACAGGTGACGGTAACCCGCCAAGTTATCCCCACGCCGGCGCCTACCCCTACCCGAAGCGTCAAGCTACGCCCACAGGTTTTGATGGCCGGGTTCGATCCGATGCTGCTCAACATTACTGATGACCAATTCAACGTGGTGGCGGTAGTTCGCGAAGGTGCCACTCCGATTTCTCAGGTCTCGCTCTCTGAGAACACGAGCGGTTTCCCCGTCGCTATGACCTACGCCGGCGATCTAGAGGGCGGTGACAAGGTGTATACGCTGACCTACAGCTTCGCTCGGGGATCGATCCCGATGAACACTCAGCTGCCCAATCTTTTTGGCAGTCAAGTGGGTGAGTACAACATCACTGTGGTTGATGCCGGGCAGATGCGTCATTCGTTCCCCAACCTGGAGTATGGCAACAACCCCGACCTTGCCGTGACCTCGGAAGCGTCTTCTGGTTCGAGCTACACGCAAGCGGGCCCCAAGCGAGTTAAACCCCAGCCAGTTATGGTTGGGTTCGATCCCGCGCTGCTCAACTTCGGTGACACCTCGTTTGATGTGAAGGCGATCGTTCGCGAAGGCATTACCTCAATCAGAAGCGTTACTCTGCGCAATGGGGGAACCTTTGCTCAAACAATGCAGTACGTCAGCACGCTGGCCAACGGGGATCAGATGTACAAAATCACCTATACCTTCCCTCGCGGCTCCTTCCCCACGGGAGCTTTCCGCGACCTGTTTGGCGAGGAGCAAGTTTCGGAATTTCGGGTAGAGGTCACGGACGAAGGTCAGCAGAGCCACTCTTTCCCGGCGCTGGAGATGGGCAACTACCCTGCAATGTAGTCGGCCATAGGCGGCGGCAGCCGGCATTTTCGTCGGCTGCGCTTTGGCCCCTCCATATTGACTCACAATACCGATCCATATTTTCTTAATGAGGTCAACATGAATTACCGCACGATCGGGGTCGCTGTATCGGCCCTTCTGCTCACTACATCCGCGATGTCCACTTACGCCGTGGATGCCAATTCGGTACTTAGCGGCCTATTCTCATTCAATACTGGGGGCACGACGTCGGGAACCGGTGTTGCCTACGACGCCACCGCTCGTTTGAGCCCGCAGGTGATTGCGGGCGGCATCTCTCCCTCCAAAATCGACTTGGCCGATACCGAATTCGACATCGTCGCCATCATCCGCCCCGGAATTCTCCCGCTGGGTACGGTGTCCTTCCGGTCTTCCACTGGAACCTTTTCCCTAGCGATGCAAGCGGCGGGTGTTCTTCCCAACGGGGATGAAATCTACAAGAGCACCTTCACTTTCAGTCGAGGTGCGTTCGGCACTACGACTATGGCCACTACGTGGGGGGATTCGTCGGGCCAATACAACGTCCAGGCGGTGGACTCCGGGCAGCAGCGTACCCACAGATTTCCAGAGCTGATCGTGGGCAACTACCCCGAGCAGACAGCTTCAACCAGTTCGCCTTCGACAGTTTCCTACAATTCTACCAAGCGCTTTGCTCCGCAGGTGGTGATGGCGGGCTACAGCCCTGCGTTGCTCGATATTGCTGACGAACACTTCGATGTTATAGCGATTGTCCGTGATGGTGTGCTGCCTATCAGCCAAGTGTCGGTTAGCCAAAATCAGGGAGGGGGGTTCTCCGCGCTGATGCAGGAGGCAGGTCACCTGGACAACGGTGACAAAGTCTACACTATGACTTACACCTTCCCTCGGGGGTCGCTGGGCTCGAATACGACGATCTCCACCGTATGGGGCGATGAACCGGGCCAGTTCAAGATCCAGGCAGTCGATGAGGGACAGCAGCATACCCACGCTTTTCCCGACATCGAGTTTGGAAACTATCCGGAGATTTGATCCATTCTTCGCTCAATCTAGGTGCGCGGATGCGTTTTAGCGCTCCGTGTTCCCTAGGTAGCTCTACACCGTTTGAATACCGATTGATCTATGAACTACAACATCTACTCTCTGAAGGGCTTCACTCTTCTGTTTTTCCTGTGCGGCATGATTTTTCTGGCCCGAGCTTCCACGGCGGCCGGGTTCCTGGGTCAACCCGCCCTCCCGAGCGGCGAAACTTCGGTAACAATGGAACTTGACACGCATTGGAACGATGGGGGTGGAGCCAGAATTCAGGCCACCGTCAAAGTAGCGAACCAAGGCGAGGTCGAACGGGAGGGTGAGTTGAGGGTAGTATTGATGGCGATCAACGGGAGAATCGATTTCGATAAGGTCGAGATCCAACTGAAGCCCGAGGATACGGAGGCGCCCAGCGAAGTTCAGCGGGGATTCTACTTAATCAGCCGGTTGCCGGTCGCCGCCGGAACGAGCCAAGAGTTCAAGTTCGCCATAAAGTTACCCGAAGAGGTGAAGAGATCGACCGCACCATTACAACTGTTCGCACTATATCAGTCCCCGTCGAATGCCGAGGAGAAGTGGATGTCCCGTGATGCGAAGATGCTCAACTAGACCGGTAACCCCCCTTCATGTGTGCCCAAAAACATCGTTTTCGTCCTGTTCAAATGCTTAGCAGAGCTCTTTCCTTCGTTCTACTCCTGAGCGTCTTCAACAGTATCCATGCCGAAGACTTTACGCTTCATGGAGTGGGAGTAATGGCGGGAAGCCGTACTGCCTATCTTACGCTTCAAAACCAGGAATTTCGCGCGCACGAGGGAGATACCATCGGCCAGTGGACGGTGGTTTCGATACAATCACGGGCAGTTGAGCTAAGGGGGACGGACGGTACTACAAAAGAATTACAGCTCAATCGTCGAGCCGCAAAGGACGGTATTGGACAGGCAACTTCAACTCCTGTAGAACCACTCCAGTCATTTACCGACAGCGAGGATGCGCCAGCTGTGATCGCGCCTCCCCCACCCAAAAAAATCCGCGACGGGGTATATCGTTTGGAACCCAAATTCGTCGAAGATAAAGACGTGCCTGCTGGTTACGTGAAAAAAAGATCGTTGTTTGGAGATTATTTGATCAAAGAAGGTCACGAAGAGAATGCCAATGACTAACCCAGAGCCATATAAATTACTAACTTGGTAAATGTTTTAGGTTGGTAGCGTTTCGATAAGTTGATGAACGAACTATTGAAGTGATATGTGGCGCGTTGAGATGTGTGTGCCAATCTGAAAAGATGTGCAGCATTACACAGGCTTTTTCGCCGAATTTATATAAACAAGGCATCGTATATGAATACAAAAGCATTATTGTTAGTGAGGGCGGTGTGTTCAGCAGGGTTTGTTTTTGCATCGTCCATATCGGCCGCCCCCTCGGATGGGTTGGTTGCTTATTATCAGCTAGAAGGAAATGTAGACGATAGTTCCCAAAATAGCATTCACGGTCAAGAGATGGGGTCAGGGAGTTATGTTGAGGGAGCTATAGGTCAGGGCTATCAGTTGGTAGGTGACTACAACAACTATCTTCAGGCAGAAGAAAGTTCACCCATGTCACTAATAGAAAACGAATTGACGATTTCATATTGGATAAAAAAGAGGCTAAACAGCTTCGGGGGTGGTGGTCCGAATCGTTGGGATTGGGACGGAAAGGCGTGGTGGTCAGGTGTTAGTTCAAATAATGAAGTGGGTTTTTCCGTCGCAGATGAATATTTTGTGGCCGGTGGAGAATCGGGGCATGAAGCCTCGGCGACTCAGCGGATGATTTTGCCGGACAATGAATGGACGTTAGTTACTCAGGTCTTTAAAGGTGGCTTGTACAAAGGGTATTTGAATGGGGAGCTTAAAGTACAGGAAACATTGCCAATTCAAACAATAAATAGTAATCCAGGAGAACCCATTCGGATTGGAAAACAAGGTGATACCTGTTGCAATGATCATTTGCAGGCGACCATTGATGAGGTCCGCATATACAGCCGAACGCTTATAGAAACCGAGATCCAACAGCTGTACGCGGAAGGGCCTCAGCCTCCCAACCAAGATCCCACGGCGGTGATTGCTCTTTCACCCACCTCTGGCGAGGCACCGCTAAGCATCACGCTCGATGGGACCGGTTCAACCGATGACGGCCAAATCGTCGAATACGCATGGACTACTTCGAACGGATTGACGTTCTCCGGCAATTCTGCGCAGGCCACCTTCGCGATGGAAGGCATCTACTCCGTCACTTTGACGGTCACCGATGACCGTGGGGCAACCGGCATCGCCACGCAGTCTGTCGAGGTACGGCCCGCAGGCTACGGGGTTCCGACTGCAGAAATCTCTGTCGATCACGCGGAAGGTGATGCGCCGTTGACAGTGACGTTCGACGGAAGTCGCTCCGCCGATCAGGATGGTAGCATCATGACCTACCGCTGGTCCTCCTCCGACGGGCGGAGCAGCCTTGGCAGTCTCGCGTCATTCACTTTCGATCAACCCGGCACTTATGTCGTTACGCTGGTAGTCACCGACAACGACGGGAACAGCGGAACAGCGGAGGAAACCGTGGTCGTAGGCATGCCGCTTACCCCTGTCTTCACGGTTTCCCAGGTCGAGGGGGCGGCTCCCCTGACAGTCGATGTGGACGCGACCGGAAGTGAGCCAGCTAGCGAGATTATCAACTACTCATGGAACACTTCTGACCATCAGGTAGGGCTAGGACCAACGGCTTCATTTACCTTTGATCAGGAGGGGGTCTATACCATTACGCTCTCGGTAATCGATTCTACGGGCGAAACAGCGACTATCGGAAAAGAGGTCATTGTTCTGCCAAGTGAATCAAGTTCGTTGGTCAGCTACGATGCGACCGCCCGAATTGGCCCGCAGGTCATCGCCGGTGGCGTGTCGCCGTCGATGATCGACTTAAGCGACAGTGAATTTGATATCGTCGCGGTGGTCCGCCCCGGCATTCTACCCATCCAAACCGTATCGTTCCGCTCTACGAACGGCGATTTTGCTATGGTGATGAGTCCTGCGGGAGTTCTGCCGAACGGCGACGAAGTGTATAAAACCACCTATGTGTTCCCCCGTGGCTCATTCGGCATTACGACGCTTTCGACGGCTTGGGGAGGCGATGAAGGCCAGTTCAACATCGAGGCAATCGATCAGGGAGCGCAGCGTAGCCACGCTTTCCCGGCGCTCCGTTGGGGTAACTATCCGGAGCAAACTGCGGCAGGGCAAGGGGCCCAACCCCTCGGCTACAATGCCACTCGACGTCTCGCGCCGCAGGTAATAATGGGAGGCTACAGCCCCGCTCTGCTGGACGTCGCCGACAGCGCCTTTGACGTGATAGCGGTGATTCGCGAGGGGGCGTTGCCGATTGAGCAAGTGACGTTGAGCCAGAACGCTGGTTCTTTTTCCCAACTGATGAACGAGGCCGGCGTCCTGGATAATGGGGACAAGGTATACAAAATGACCTTTACCTACCAGCGAGGTTCATTTCAAACCGGTACCGTGATGAAGGCGCTCTGGGGTGATCAGATGGGCCAGTTCAACATCCGGGCGGTTGATCAGGGGCAACAACATACTCACGCTTTTCCCGATATCGAGTTTGGGAATTATCCCGCACGCTAAACACTATTGCATGCATCCGGGGCTATAATGAGGTGGTGCATTACTTTGTGTATTTGAACACGTAATCAGGCAGAAAATGTCTTGCCTGAGACTAGGTGTGGTGGTAGCGAGGTATCGGAATGACGTAAGGAAACATCCTTGTTGATCAGCGCGATGCTTTGATTTCTGAGCTAATCTCGAACGAATGATCCGCAATTCGGGAATGCCCTTGTGGTGATTTACGTACTTTGTCTAGATGTCGATAGTGGTCTGAAACGAAGAGTCAATCTTATCTGCGAGCAAACCAAAAATGAGTTATGTTAATAATGACCTTTTTCTCAGTAGAAGACTTTTCGGGTTTTCTGATTGCCACACACCATTGTGTTTGATTGTCTTCTTGCTCCTATTTGTGGGATGGTCGTGTGCCGTATCCGCGGAAACGGGGCCTCGATTGTCGTTTGGTTTGTCTTCGTCTGATTTGACAGAAAAAGCTGACGACACCAATAAGCCATCATCAACTCTTTTCTCCAACGAGGGCTTTGATTTACATTGGCTTAGAGATTTTGATGGTTTTGAGCCAAATGATGCGCTTATTTACGCTTCGCCGCTCCAGAGTGGCACCGTAGCGGGCTATATTGAAACCAGCAACGACGTGGACTACTACGTACTAACCGTTCCGCGCACTGGCAGTCTTAATCTTTCCTTAGTCAACGAGGCGAGCGGACAATATCGCGAGTTAAGACTTTACAATTCAAACCAATCATCACTTCGGTCGATAAACGTAAGCGGCGTGTCTGCCGGACAGATCGACTATACGGTAACACCTGGAATCTACTACCTTCGCGTTAGTGGCAATGGATATTCCAGTCAACCTTACCGGCTTACCGTCGCCGGGGCAGTATTCGATTCTTCTGAGCTGGATACTCATGAGCCAAACGAAGCTTTTGGCTCCGCGGTGTCTATTGAAGAGGGGAATACAACCGGCTACATCGAAACCAGCAACGATATCGATTTCTACACGCTGGAGGTGTCTAGCGTCGGTAGTATCAATCTAACGTTGACTAATGAGACAAGTGGGCAGTATCGCGAACTTCGGCTGTACAATGCTAACCAGTCATCTCTTCGGTCGGTAAACGTAAGCGGAGTTTCATCCGGCCAAATAGACTACACGTTAACACCGGGGACCTACTACCTTCGTGTTAGCGGAAATGGTTACTCCGAACAGCCTTATCGACTAACTGTAGCCGGGGCGGTATTTGGCGCTGCCGGGCAGGATGCACATGAGCCTAATGAAGCTTTTGGCACCGCCGTGGCTATCGAGGCGGGAAGTACTACAGGTTATATTGAAACCGGCAACGATATTGATTTCTATAAGCTAGAAGTCGCTGTGGTGGGCAGTCTCAATCTCTCGTTGACCAATGAGGCGAGCGGGCAGTATCGCGAGCTCCGACTATACAACGCTAACCAGTCATCTCTGCGGTCGGTAAATGTGAATGGTGTTTCATCCGACCAAATTGATTATACAGTGACCCCAGGAACTTACTACCTCCGAGTAAGTGGCAATGGGTATTCCAGTCAACCCTACCGACTGACTGTGGGTGGGATGGTCTTCGGCTCCAGCGACTTCGATATCCATGAGCCCAACGAAGCTTTTGGAACCGCTGTAGCGATTGGAGCGGGAAGTACCACCGGCTACATCGAAACCAGTAACGATATCGACTTCTATTCACTGGAGGTATTCAACGTCGGTGGTCTTAACGTCGCGTTGGCAAATGAGACGAGCGGGCAGTATCGCGAACTACGGCTGTACAATGCCAACCAGTCATCCCTCCGGTCGGTAAACGTGAGCGGCGTTTCATCCGGCCAGATCGACTATACGGTCACTCCAGGAACTTACTACCTCCGTGTTAGTGGTAGTGGATATTCTAGTCAACCCTACCGACTCTCGTTGACCGGATCGGTATTTGACTCGGCTAATGCCATGCCATCCGCCGTAATTGGTGCGACGCCACACGCTGGTCAAGCGCCTCTCACCGTCTCACTCAGCGGGGCCTCTTCCAGCGATCCAGGCGGCTTCATCTCCTCGTATTCGTGGGTTTCATCTAATGGCCTGAGCGGAAGCGGGGAGACCGCGAGCATGACCTTCACGGTGGCGGGCAGCTACACCGTCACGCTGAGCGTTACGGATAACGACGGGAACACGGATACAGCGACTGAAACCATCATCGTGGATGCTGCGCCGGAACCCGTGGCGCCTGTAGCGGTTATTCGTGCCTCTGCCACCTCCGGTAGCGCGCCGCTTACAGTGACGCTGGATGGCTCGGGCTCCAGTGATGCCGATGGCTTTATCGCTAGCTATACCTGGTCCTCGTCGGACGGTCAGAGCTACGCCGGTAGGACGGCATCGATGACCTTCGAACGGGAGGGTACCTTCACCGTCGTTCTTTCCGTCGAGGATGACGACGGCATGACTGCCAGTGCTACTGAAACCGTAGTGGTAAGTGGTGGAGGGTATGTCCCCAACGGCGGAGTTGGCACCGAAGTAGACGGCGTTACTCGCCTAGTTGTCGGCGGCCGAAACCAAGCGGTGGGGAACTTGGTGCTGACAGAGCCGGTTGCTCGTTCATTCTCCTCAGGAGGGAGCTTTCGGGTGGTCCTGCCGAGCCATGTGACGTGGGTATCCGGTCAAATCAATGTGAATACCCAGGTAACCGGAGGTAATGGCGCGCCGGTGACTGCGACAGGGTGGAGCGGGTCGAAAGCGACGACGTTCAGCCTTAACGATACGCTGGTGATAACGTTTCCTCGGGTGAATGGCGACGAAGGCGCGTCCGAAGTGACGATTACCTTGCCGCTGGTCGATGTGTCCGCCGCCATTTCCATCGGTGCGGTTTCCGCAGTGGTAGTAGACGGGGATCTCTCTGGAGCAAATGGGGCCGGCCTTATTGGAGGAGCTCTTACACTGGCTCAAGTCGAGAACGATGTTATTGCGTACACTCCAGGGGGAGGAGTCACCGGTGACGTGGCTGGCGTTACGAACTTAGTTGTCGGAGGAGCCAATCAGGCTTTGGGGAAGCTGGTTCTGACCGAGCCGGCCGCGCGCTCGTTCTTTCCCGGAGGGAGCATGAGGTTAGTGTTGCGCTCAGGTGTTACCTGGGCGTCTGCTCAGGCAGACGTGGATACCCGCGCCATCTCCGGAACTGGAGCGCCGGTATCGTCTTCGGGATGGGGAATCGACAGAGTGACGACGTTCAGCTCAAACGACACCTTGGTTATTACGCTCCCGGATCTCACTGGCCGCGAGGCCGCCTCTGAAGTGACGATTACATTGCCTCCGGTAAATGTGTCCGGGAGTCGATGGGAAGGATCGGTTTCCGTCGATCTTGTCGATGGAGACGCGGCTGCAGGTAACCCGGCAGGGGTAACGGGAAGGGTGCTTACGCTGGCTATGATAGGAGGCGGTGCCGAAGGACCAAGCGCAGCATTTACGTTGTTGGCAGCGGGAGGCGAGGCTCCGTTGGTGGTAAATGTGGATGCCTCCGGATCCGAGCCGAGAAGCGACATCATTGCCTACACCTGGGCTACCTCCGACGGGCAATCGGCTGTGGGCTCCACGGCATCGTTTACCTTCGATCGCGCGGGGAGATACACCATTACGTTGTCGGTGATCGATTCGTCGGGCGAAGTCGCCACTACCGAGGAGACCGTTTCGGTCACTGTAGGTGAGGAGGATGGCGATACAATGAATGTCACTTATAACGACACGGCGCGTCTAGGTCCTCAAGTCATCGCGGCCGGCGTTTCCCCGTCCCAAATCGACTTGGCCGACGACAAGTTTGATATCGTCGCGCTGGTCCGGCCAGGCATCTTGCCCATCCAGTCCGTCTCCTTCCGCTCAACCAACGGCGGCTTTGCCATGGCGATGAATCGCGCAGGCGTGCTGTCAAATAGTGACGAGGTGTACAAGACCACGTTCGCCTTCCAGCGCGGGTCGTTCGGGACAACGACACTTTCAACTGCTTGGGGGGAGGATGAGGGGCAATTCAACGTCGAGGTAGTCGACCAAGGCGCGCAGCACAGTCACGCATTTCCAGCTCTCCGGTGGGGAAATTACCCGGAGCAAACCGCAGCAGGGCAAGAGGTCCAACCCGTAAACTACAACGCCACTCGACGTCTCGCACCGCAGGTAGTGATGGGAGGCTACAGCCCAGCACTGCTGGATGTCGCCGACAGCGCGTTTGACGTGATTGCGGTGATTCGTGATGGGGTACTGCCCGTTGAGCAGGTAACTTTAAGCCAGAACGCGGGCGAGTTTTCCCAGCTCATGAACGAGGCTGGCGTGTTGGACAATGGTGACAAGGTATACAAAATGACCTTCACCTACCTGCGAGGCTCCTTCCAGCCCGGCACAGTGATGAAGGCATTATGGGGCGATCAGCCGGGCCAATTTTATATCCAGGCGGTTGACCACGGGCAGCAGCATACTCACGCGTTTCCTGACATCGAATTCGGAAGTTATCCAGCGCAATGAGTTGGAAGAGATTCGAAATTCCGAGCGCGTAAGCATCATTCGGCGTAGGAATGATTGGATGTCATTCGGCTGAATAATGGCACTGTGAAAGCGGCCGTCTATAGATAAGGGACGCGGAGGAAATTCATTATCCCAAAATCGCGCACTATCGTGGTTCGTCTTCAGGGCGCGGCAAGGGGCGCATAGCGGGCTATGCAACCCTTGCCGCAACACCGAAGACGAGACCGGCGGGTGTGGGATAATGAGTTTCTTTGGCGTTCCTAAAAGGGTCTAAACGATAGAACGATAGGGTACGTGGACTCTATTGATTTTGTGGAGGAAGTTCGGCGAATCAGCAGAACAGCGCGTGTCCTGCTATACCGTATTTCATTTATTTATAAAATCGAGGATTTCATTTGATGCATGTAACGACCTATGTATGGAGTACGTGAAAATGAAGCTGTTTCACCGCAAAGCATGCCTCGATATCCTAGTGTTTGTTCAGGCCGTCTTTAGCGTTCCAGCTATTGCTATAGAATTTAATAGTACCGCTAGGCTGGGTCCTCAAGTCATCGCCGCCGGAGTAAGTCCTTCGAAAATTGATCATGCCGATTCTCAGTTTGATATTATCGCCATGATTAGACCGGGAGTCCTACCAATAAGCCAAGTTAGCTTTAACTCTACTGATAGTGGGTTCATGCTGGCGATGCAGGGAGCCGGCGTATTGGAAAACGGAGACGAAATATATAAGACGACGTTTACCTTCCACCGGGGATCTTTTGGGGAAATGACGATGCACAACGCCTGGGGGGATGCTTCAGGCCAGTTTAACGTAATGGCAGTAGATGAAGGCCAGCAACGTACTCACCGTTTTCCTGTTTTAACCTTTGGCAACAACTTGGCACAGGAAGCTCTTATCCAGCCATCGTCATCGCTAGATTACAACAATACTCACAGAATGGCTCCCCAGGTGATAATGGCGGGACTGTCGCCGTCAATAATCGATATCGTCGATACTTCGTTCGATGTTATTGCTGTGGTTCGGGAAGGGATTGAGCCTCTGGAGCAAGTGTCGATAACCCAAAATCAGACGGGCTTTGCGAATTTGATGCAACCCGCCGGCACGCTGGATAACGGAGATCTTGTTTATAAGATGACCTATACCTTCCTACGGGGGGCGTTTCCGGTTGGAACGACTCTACCCGAGCTTTGGGGAGAGAAACCGGGTCAATTCAATGTTGAGGCTGTGGACCGGGGACAGCAACACACTCACGTATTTCCAGATATCGAGTTCGGTAGCTTTCCTGCGACAGACAACTCTGTCCCGACAGTTACCATGGCGGCCAACCCAACGCAGGGGCGCGCGCCGCTTAGTGTGACGCTGGTTGCAGCTGCGACGGATTCTGACGGGACAATCGTTGCTTACAACTGGTCAAGTAGTGATGGGCAAACCGCGAGCGGATCCCGTGCCACGATGGCTTTTGACCGCGAGGGAGTATATCTCGTTACTTTGGAAGTGGTAGATAATGACGGCGCACATTCGGAAACGACTCAGGAAATCACTGTGACACCTGGCTTCAATGCCTCTCCAACCGCCGCCTTTTCTGCCACACCAACTTCGGGGTATCTTCCGCTTACCGTCGCTTTGAATGGAAGCGAATCTACTGATTCAGACGGCTCAATCGTAAGCTACGTGTGGAGTTCCAGCGACGGACAGGAATCGGCAGGTGTCTCGTCCAATCTGACATTCAGTTCAGCGGGTACCTACGAGATAACACTGACTGTAACAGATGATCAAGGGGCTAGCCATCAATCAACGCATTCGATAGTCGTTGATGAACCATCAAACGAAAGTCCGGTTGCGAGTTTTTCTATGGCCCCCTCCGCTGGCGTCGCCCCATTGACAGTAGTGTTGGATGGAAGTGGTTCAACAGATCCCGACGGATCTATCATCAATTACGTATGGAATACGAGTGACGGTCAGACCGCTAGGGGGATTTCGTCGACATTGACCTTTAGCTCGGCAGGAAACTATGTAGTAACTTTGACGGTGGTTGACGACGAAGGCGCGACTCACCAGTCCACGCAGTCGGTATCGGTAGTTGCGCCACAAAACCAAACGCCAACGGCTAGCTTTATCCTCACCCCCTCCGGTGGATTCGCTCCGCTGACAGTGGTGATGGATGGGAGCGGATCAAGAGATCCAGACGGATCGATCGTTAGCTACGCGTGGCAATCAAACGATGGGCAAATAGCATCAAGTCCTTCTGCGGGCATGACATTTAGCACAGCAGGGACCTATGAGGTGACTTTGGTAGTTGTCGATGACGATGGCGGAACACATCAGTCTACTCAATCTGTTGTCGTTACGGAGCCACCAAATGAAGCTCCGTCAGCGAGTTTTGTCGTTAGCCAGAGCAGTGGGGAAGCCCCGTTGTACGTGAGTTTTGACGCCAGCCAATCAAGTGATCCCGACGGCGTTATCTCGACCTATTCTTGGCGGTCTAGCGATGGGCAGGTTGCGGTGGGCGAGCACGCCGCGTTAACTTTTGGCACGAGCGGTAGCTACGAGGTTACCTTGACCGTAACCGATAATGATGGGGCTACGGCGGAGCTTGCTCGGACAATCGTTGTGGCAGAATCCTCAGACGCTTCGCCTGGATCACAAGATGGATCTGGAAATGTAACGTTGATTGCATCTCACGATACTAGTTTTCGAGGAGGAGATGATGATCCAAATACTCCTCGTGGGGATCAGGTGCGTTTGTATACAGGGAATCTTCCTGGAAATGTTTCTTGGGAGCTAGTCAATTTTATTAAATTCGACCTATCCAATACACCAGTAAATGTTGGCTCGGCTGTTCTTCGTGTGTACCCACTAAAATCCGGAAGGGACGAGAATAACGGGCAGGCGGAGTATCCCACTCGTATCGCAGCGTATCGAATTTCTGAGAACTGGAATGAGGCAACTGCTACCTACAACACTAGGCCCGCGTATGATTCGACTATCGTGGCGGAAGCAGATAGTTCATCTTGGCCAATTCTCTCTACCGATGGTACATATATAGATTTTGATATTACCGACTTGTATAAAAAATGGAAGTCCGGAGAATATGGGAATTATGGAGTAACTCTTCGTCCTCTCTCATTCACTGGTGACGGCTGGTATCATTCGGCTTTTGTTAGTAGTGAATCTATTGATTACCCGGAGTATCGCCCTTCCCTTATTCTGCAATGGTGATATCCGTTGTCGAATTTTGCGAAGGAAGTTGACCGCCGCGCTAATGATTCGAAAAGCCGGACTGGTGGGGGTAACCTAAGTCGGGGTTGAGGCTATACTGCTAAGCTGGCAATCAAATGGTGTGTGGCGTTGGAAATGCAGGCCAAAGAAAATAGTTGGTTATAGAGTTGTTCAGAAATGATAATGCTCTCCGGTTTGATAATGCAAAGGCTTTGCGACAAAATTTGTGACGATGTTGGCGGTGTTTCAGCAGCTCGGGGAGGTCCCTGGTTTAGTTGCCTCTCGGTGAATAATAATGGTCTTCATTTCAAGGGATATAAAGTACAAGCTGGTCTGTCCGATAGACCCATTTGATGGAGTTTTGGGCGACGTGAGCGCAGGTATGTTGCTTTGTCTTGTGTAAGCAATGATAAGCTTCGCCACATTGGCATCGGCTCGTAAAATTATTGGATCGCTATGGCGCTTAAGGGCGCGCTATATTCTTGGTTGGGGAGGCTGTATATGTCACTGGTAAGTAGCGCTAGTGGTCTGTTGCGTTCTTGATGAATCTTAACTAATCCCCATGGGAGAATGCACCGACACAGAGAAGGATGGATATCATCGGTGCGAGTTGCTGCTGAAATTGTACTGACGGATGAAGAACGAGCGGAGTTGACCAAACTAATCCGTTCAAAACTTACCAGCGTGCGATTGGTTCAACGTGCTCAGATCGCGCTACTGGCCGCCGACGGCATGCAGAACAAGGATATCGCGGCCCAGCTTGGCATCAGCCGTGGGAACGTTGGGCGCTGGCGTGAACGTTATGCGGCGAAGAGATTCAGCGGAATCGAACTCGATTTGCCGCGGGGCACACCGCCACGGAAAGTGGACGTGAATCAGTTGGTAGAGTTGATGACGCAGACGACGCCAGAGGCGGCTACGCACTGGAGTACCCGTAAGATGGCCGCTGTGCTGGGGGTCAATGCCAGTACGGTGTCGCGGTACTGGCAGGCCACTGGCCTGAAACCGCACTTAGTGCATAGCTTAAAGGTGTCGCGCGATCCACAGTTCGTCGAGAAGTTGGAAGATATCGTCGGGTTGTACATGTCTCCGTCCGAACATGTGCCGGTGCTATGCTGCGATGAGAAAAGCCAAGTGCAAGCGCTGGACCGAACGAAACCAGGACTGCTGCTGAAGAAAGGCCGTGCGCAAACGATGACCCACGACTACAAGCACAACGGTACAACCACGCTAATTGCGGCGTTGAACGTGCTTAATGGGCAAATCATCGGCCAATGCCAGCAACGGCGCACCAACGTCGAATGGCTCAAGTTCCTGAAGAAGATCGACCGCGAGACCCCCAAGGATAAGAGCGTGCATCTGATCGCTGACAACTACGCGACACACAAGCATCCCAATGTCCAGAAGTGGCTGGAAATGCATCCCCGTTTTCACATGCACTTCACGCCCACATCGGCATCGTGGCTCAATATGGTTGAACGCTTTTTCCGCGACATCACCACCGAGCGCCTACGACGTGGCGTGTTCACGAGCGTTCCAGAATTGATCGCGGCGATCAACGATTACATCGCACATCACAATATCGCCCCGAAGCCATTCATCTGGACCAAAAGCGCGCGCGACATCCTGCAAAAGGTGATTCGAGCCAATCGCCGCTTAAGTTCTAAACAGAATGCAACACTACACTAGATTCAGCGTCCGGATAGTGAAAACAGGGGATTATAGAGCGGTTGTCGACTTCAGGATAAATTGTGAGATACCGCTTAACCAAATCGACTGGTTGCCGGCCAATTAATAAAGCCTCTTAGGGAGCTGCGGCACCCAGCTTTACATGTGCTGGAATGAGATGCGTTGATTTAATCGATATCTCGTTCAAGTGTGTGGTGTTAGTGGTTAAGGGCAGCTAAGCTAGCGATGTGGGCCGAACGGAGGTTGGAATGGGTTTCTTGGTTAGTGTATTAATTGCGCCATTTTTCATGGTGGCATTTTCCACAGCTGTTTGTGCGAGCAGCGAAAATGTTTCTGGCGAACCAGTCGATATATGGGCGAACACAAAAGAAGACGAGTTCAACGTCCATTCTAGTGTTATGTCGATTCGCGGTAATTTTATGAGAAACGAAGGTGAAGATGGAGGGGAAGGGCCTGATTATAATGTTTCCGCACGCTTGGGGCCGCAGGTAATTGCCGCCGGATTTAGTCCTAGCCAAATTGATATCTCAGATACGGAATTTGATATTGTTGCGATTGCTCGACCCGGAGTAATTCCAATTGAGCGGGTCTCGTTTCGCGAGTCCGGAGAAGGCTCGTTTTCGATGGCTATGACTCCCGCTGGAGTGTTTTTTAGTGGTGATGAGGTGTATAAAGCCACACTGTCATTTCGGCGTGGTGCGTTTGGCTCACAATCATTGGAAACAATTTGGGGGGGGCGCCTGGGCGAATTTAAAATTGTGGCGACTGACTCTGCGCAGCAGCACTCTCATGCATTTCCGGATTTAAGATCGGGCAACTACCTTCCCCAAATGGCGAGTACTCGCGAATATGAGGAGGTCACATACAACCAAACGGCACGCCGTAGTCCAATGGTTATTATGGCGGGGTGTTCACCTTCTCTCCTTAATTTGGGTGATAGCTCTTTCGATATAGTGGCCGTTGTTCGAGAGGGTATGTTTCCAGTGGATAAGGTTTCGTTGCGCCAGAATGGACGGGCTTTCTCGCTCGTTATGACTGAGGCGGGACAGCTCAGCAACGGTGATAAAGTATTTAAGGCAACCTACACGTATATGCGCGGGGCCCTTGGAGATGCCGTCATAGACTCCTTATGGGGTGGAGAAAATGGACAGTATGGCATTGTTGTTGTTGATCAGGCTCAACAATACAGCCACCACTTCCCAAGCATTCAGTTTGGAATTTTTCCAACAGTTACTCCTGGGTCGAGCGTTTCTGGTATTCTTAGCAATGGTCAACAGATGCCGCCGACAGCGGAATTTCTGTTTTCGCCATCTGAGGGAGTATCACCACTAACTGTTTCACTAAACGCCGCGGCATCCAACGATTTAGATGGCGTTATACACGAATATCTCTGGCTGATCGAAAGTGGTGGCGAAGAAGTGTCGCGGGCATATGGTGTCGCGCCATCTGTCGAGCTGATTAGTCCTGGGATATATGCTATTACACTTTCGGTGGTTGATAATGATGGCTTGGTCGGGACGGTGACGCATAGGGTGACTGTAACAGATAATAACATACCGCCAATTCCAATTTTTACAGCCACCCCTGAAGCAGGCGCTGTTCCGTTGAGCGTTAACTTAGATGCATCGTTATCTAGAGATTTAGATGGCTATATTGAGAGTTATCGATGGTCGGTTCAGGATGTGGATAACAGTGAATGGTCGTCAAACGACAAATGGGGAATAACCCAAAGCGTTACGCTTGAATATGCCGGAAATTACTTAGTTACCTTATCTGTTACCGATAACGATGGTGCGACAAAATCTATTGGCCAGGTAATTGTGGCAACGGAAAATTTGCCAACTACCACCGCTCTTCCTACTGAGCTTCGACATGATGATGGAACTAGTGAGTCAGCAACTTGTGTATGGTACTCGACGGATTTTGGATATGGTGATGTGGCAGAATACGCGGTTCACTTTTCTGTTGAGTATGCTTTTTACTCAATACTTAGTGCCAAGCTATATCTCTGGCGAGGACCGCTAGATGCAGAGCTTGATCCAGTCATCGTTAAAATTTATCGCGATAGTTCCGGGCAACCAGGAGATATTCTATATAGCCACGCGGTAGATCCGATAGTTCCTCAGATTGGGAGAGGATGGGTTGATGTTGATTTGTCTAGCGCTGCTATTGAATTGTCAGATAGGGGTTTTTGGGTGTCAATGGCTTGGGATCGTAGCGGTTCACAAGGGTGTGACAATAAACCGTTGATCGGACTTGATCTTAGTGAACCTATGGGGAGAAGCGTAATGAAGGACTGGGCCGGGCAATGGGTCCCAGCCCGTAATGCTGATAACATCGAGGTTAATGTGATGATTAGATCTTCTGTTTTTCAGAGGGAGCTTGCTCAAGAGTAGTCCACTGTATTTTTGTAGTAATACTGCTCAGCTACGCGCTGGGATGAAGCGTCGCCAGATTGACGGTGAAAGTCTTTGGCGGGCAATAGGGCAGCGACTTGCCGCGCGGGTGTAGGAGCGCTCATTTAATAGAGAATCACTCGATTCATGTAGTGAAATTTTTAGATTCCGCTAATTGCAGAGTAGGCGAAATCGATTAACTCGAACAGGTTAGCCACCGCCTCTGGCGGTGGACTCAAACAGGCTCTGCCGTTCCGGCGTGAGTTGAGGTAGATGACCTCCCTCCAACCAACAGCAAACGGAAGGAGATCATCATGAGAGATTGGCAGAGCCAGTCCCACGTGAAATGGTACTGCAAGTACCATGTGGTTTTTGTGCCCAAGTATCGGAGGCGCTCGATCTATGGGCAGTTTAGACGGCAGATAGGCGGGATTTTCCGAGATTTGTGCCGTCAGGCGGGCATTGAGTTGGTGGAGGGGCATGCGATGCCGGACCACGTGCATCTATGCCTGAGTATTCCGCCGAAGTTCAGTGTGGCGAACACGATGGGATTCCTGAAAGGGAAATCGGCGATACGAATCCACCGGGAATATCTCGGAAGGAAAAGGAATTACACGGGAGGATACTGTGTGAGCACAGTGGGTTTGGATGAGCAGGTTATCCGAGCGTATATCCGTAACCAGGAGGACACGGAGAAACGTCAGGAACAGCTGAACTTACAGGGCCTGTAGCGTGTCAAGGCCTCCTCTGGGGGCCTTCATCATACCACCCGCTCTGCGGGTGGTAGCTGATTTATAATAACTATCTCGTTAATTCATGAACATTGTTATCTTGAGCCGTCAAATAACCAGAAAACCTATAGTAACGATAGGTTGAATTGATGTGCGACCAGTTCTCGACTGTCCGTGTAACAGAGTCAAAAAGATTCTCCATTTGAACTACTCAAGAAGCTTGAATTTTTTTCTGGGCGCAGGTAGGATTTTCCCAACCAACGCCCCTTTCACCCGGATCGTGAAATGATAACTAAATATTCTGCTATTATTGCTCTGATCTTGGTCGCTTCTATAGGTTCTGCTCGGGGTGCCGAACCTATTCAGCTAGACCAGTTCAGTTGTGGTGAATTCAGTCACCAGAAAGAAGATGAAAAAGCTGGCATGCTCTTTGCGCTGGTGCTTGGGTATGGTTTGAGAGCTGCCGGGGTGAATGATCTAGCAGATGATGAGTTGAATACGCTAATGGGTACGGCAACAGATCGGTGCAAGATGTCCCAGGACGTTCCGTTGTACCAAGTCATTCGAGAGAATATTCGGCGCTGCGGTAATAACGATAGCAAGGAAAGGGCTTGCGCTATTCCTACGGATTCTAGCGCAATTGAAGTTATTGCAGAGGGCGCCGGCTTCTACTGGTATAAATATGACGCAAAATCAGGCAAAAAGTATCAGGCGACATACAAGACGGATGGGCCGTTAATTTGGGCTGGAGAGGGAGCCTTCAATACCAGGATTCCCGCTAAGTGCAGCGCAGGTCAGGGGTTGGCAACCATTGGGGCAATGGCGAAGCGTACCCGTTCTTGGGAGAATCGACCGAAGGGCGGCGAAAAGCGCTATATAGTCGTTTGCGCCGATAAAGGTGTACCAGCGCGAATTACGATTTCTTTGCAGGAACTTCCTTTATAAACCCAATTGTGCCCGGGTGTTTTCTTGATTTTTGACAATGTCCGGATGAATGGGTTTCCTTTTGGGGTAAACATCATGAAGAGAGTAGCTTTTTTGTTTTTCGGGTTATTTGCATCGTTCGCATCCAATGCGGCTACAGATTTCTATGATTTTAGAACTCGCACAGTCTACGTCACGTTTGAGCGTCCAGTGGAAAGTGTTTCAATATACTTTGCTGGAGAACGAATGGGGGAGTGCGTAAATCCTAATGAGATGGTATATACGATGAAATTTACCCCTGAAAGTTATGTGAAAAAACAGAAATCTATCTACTCCAGATTGTCAGCATCATATGGAGGGGTAAATGGTAGAATAGTTGCATCAAGCACGAGTGAGGCAACATCTAGGATGCCCGCATTGTTTTCACATAATTTCAACGGAATAACTAGGCGCCTTCATTATAATATTGTGTATTATCGGAATGGGAAACGACACTCTCTAGGGTGGCGACCAGACTCTTCTGGTGGTTGTGTGTACCCTGTCAGTTGATTTTTTCGGGCGTATTTTGAATCCGAACGTCTAGCAACCAGTCCTTTTGACTTAAATTAGAAGCAGGTCTTGGGAAGGGCGATTTCGTAAAGGAATACCCCCCGTCCATCGAGACAGCACTCGTAGCCACGCCAGTAATTCCAGGCGTAGCGACCGTCGCCCGCCATCTTACCAGCAGTCCACCGCGGCTCACCACTTCCAAAGGCCTCACACGCCTCCGAAGGAGCGGGCGAGATCATCTGCCACCGCTTGCCGCTCTCCTTCTCCCCCGACAACCACTCCACCACCCGGCGCGGCGCGCAGTAGTCGCCGTTGCCCTCCCCGTCTCCCAGACGCCAGTTTCCCCCGTTGATGATGCACTGCGTCCGATTGTCGGAGTAGCTGCCAAAGGTCACCTCACGGTGGCCGTCGTAGTGCAGCGGCAGGTGGAGGTGGCCGGTGCCGTCGCGGGTTACCACGTCGATCGCCCGTTGGGCGGCGACGGCGGAGGCCTTCACCTCGTCGGTTTGGGTGACGAAACCCGAGCGGGGGTAGACGGCGCCCCAGGTCTGGGTAGGCCAGTTGCCGATCTCGCGGCGGCCGGGGATCAGGGCGTCTGGCATCAATTGGTCCGGGAAGCCGGTACGCCAGGCCAGGGCGTCGATGGTGGATTGAAAGTAGGGCTGGAAGGGCGCCGCCTGACTGGGACAGAAGGGTGAGCCGATGGAGAAGCCCAGGCCGAGGCTGCCGGCGGAGGCGAGGGTGTCGATGGCGGAGAGGGTTTCGGTGACCGAGGAGAGGGTGTTCGCAACGGTGGCGACCTGGCCGGCGGCGTTGACGGCGCCGGCGAGTTGGGGGGCGACCAGGGAGGCGATGCCGCCGTAGTGCTGGGCGGTTCCGGCGGTGGTGCCGATCTGGGTGAGGGTTGTGCTGGCCTCCCCGAGGCCGCTCGGATCGGCGCCCCAATCGTTGACCGCGGACCCGCTGTCCGTGTCGGGGGCGGCGTTGGCCAGGGCGGCCAGGGAGCCGGCGGCGCGGGTGAGGAGGACCATCGGGCTGCCGATCACGTCCACCTCGCGGAAGCGGAGGTCGGAGAGGCGGCGGCGGCTGTTCTCGGTCAGGTCGCCGCCGCCGATGTCGATCCCGGTCAGGGCGCGGATCAGGGTATTGCCGGTCAGGCGGGAGGCCTCGCCGAGGGTGGCGCGGAGTTCGGTCCATGGGGTGTCGCCGGGCTGGCCGTAGGCGGTGACCACCAGGTCGGGCCAGTTGTGGCGGACCTTGGGGGTGGTGACGACCCGGCAGCCGGTGAGGCCGCAGGTGAGCCAGAAGCAGGCGCCGACGATGCAGTAGTCGAGGCACTGCGGGCTGAAGGAGTGGCGGATCACGTCCACGGTGGTGAACGACTCGGCCCGACCGGGTTGCGGCGTGGCCAGGGCGACGGTGAGTAGCAGGGAGGAGAGGCGTCTCATCATCGCGCCTCACCGTCCTCGTCCAGAAAGAGCCGGCGGAGATCCGGGGTTCCGTAGATCACCCGCTGTCGGTCCACGACGACCGCCGGCGCCCGTTCCAGCCCCAACCGCTGAAAGGCGATCCGCGCCCGCCACGCCTTCCCCAAACGCTCAGTCAACTCCGACGTCAGCCGTTCCTTCACTATCGCGGCGGCTTTCTTCGGATCGTTGGGCAGTCCCCGGCTCAACGCGGTATGCACCCGCTCCAGGTCATCGAGACGGTGGAGGGTGACGGTGACGCCCCGTTGTCGAAGAGTCTCGATGCCGGCGGGCAGCGGCTCGTCCTGCAGAAAGAGGTCGATCCGCTCGGGCAGGGGCGCGGCGGTGGTGCTGGCGATCCACAGCGGCAACAGCAGCAGCCCCAGGCCCCGTATCGGTCCTCTGAGAAAGCGTCCCCTCATCGGTCGGTACCGTCCTGCCGGCGCGCCTCCGCTAACTCGCGGGCGATCCGCCGCACCGCCTCCAGCTCATCGATCCCCGCCTCGCTCATCAACCTCCGACGGGCCGCCCGTTCATCCTTCTCGGTCTGCCCGAGGGCGAGGGTGATGGCCGGCGGCACGTTGCGAAAGAGCGCCAGCAGCGCGTCGGAGAGCACCACCCCCTCGGTGTACTTGCCCGGCTCCTTGCGGGCGGCGCGCAGCAGTGCCTCCTGCTCCTCGGTCAGCTCCTTGAAGCGCTTCACCCGGCTCACCTCGTCGGGGTCCATGGCGAGGCAGAGCCACCACTCGGCGTTGTTGAGGATGCCGCGGGTCTCCTCGGGGAACTGGCGCAGGGTCTGGAGCGCGAGCCACAGCCAGGCGCCGCGGGCGCGCCAGAGCGCGGTGATCTGCACCAGGATCGGGCCGATCAGCGGGTTGCGCAGCAGCAGGTGGGCCTCGTCGGGGACCACCAGCAGGTGGCGCTCGTCGGCCTGGTAGCGCTCGGAGAGTTCGTTGACGCGGGTCATCAGCGAGAGGAACACCGCGTTGAAGAGATCCCGGTGGGCGTCCTGGGTGAGCAGGCCGTAGTCTACCACGGTGACGTCCACGTCGGGCCAGGCGCGGCCGGGGCGGTCGAAGAAGCGGCCGGCGACCCCGCGGGTGAAGCGGTTGAGGGCGTAGCCCATGCCGACGATGCGGTCGCGGCGTTCGGGGCTGAAGTGGCCCGTGGTCGCCAGCGCATCGAGGGCGGCCACCACGTCGGAGACCATCACCTGCGCGTGGCCGGCCTCGGGGATCAGGCTGCCGTGGTCGCGCACCCGCTCGGCGGCGTCGTGGAGCGCCTGGCGCACCATCTCCCAGTCGTCGAGGCCGTAGCGGGCCAGCTCGGCGGGCTCGCCGCCGGTAATCATCACCTTGGCGATCGCCTCCATGGGGCCGAGGCGATCCCCGCCGATCTCATCCCCCTCGGCTGGGGGCTCCAGCAGGCGCAGGGCGTCGGCGAAGGGGGGGATGGCCACGTCCTCCTCCGGATGAAAGCGGAGGTAGCGCACGGTGAGGCCGAGGGAGGCCCAGTAGGCGGCGGCCAGTTCAAAGGTGCGGTTGGCTCCCATCACGAAGAGCCGCGGTCGGTGCAGGGCGAGGACGTTGGAGAGGAGATCGATCAGCTTGGCGGTCTTGCCGGCGCCGGAGGGGCCGACCACCACCATGTGGGCGTTCTTGCGCCGATCGGCGCGGTGGAGCGGATCGAAGAGGATCGGTTCGCCGAGGCGGGTGTAGGCGATGGCGCCGGGGTGGCCGGTGCCCACCGAACGGCCGTAGAGGGGCACCAGCGCGGCCAAGTCACTGGCAAACATCCGCCGGGCGCGGCGACGGAAGGGCAATGCATCGAGGGCCGGATCGAAGGCCATCGGCAACGCCCTCAGGTAGCTGTCGGCGGCGATCGGGTCGTCGCCGGGGCGGATCAGGTTCATCCCCTGGGCGCCGAACAGGGCGGCCACCTCGTTGGCCCGCTGTTCCAGCGCCTCGACACGCTCCGCCCGCAGGTAGACCCCGGCCATCACCGGGAGGATCGGGTCGTGCTCGGCGATCCGCTCCAGGGCCGCCTCCGCCTTGCGTCGCAGCGCCTTGAACTCGGCCTTCTCGCCGCTGTTGCGGGCGATCAGCCGCTCCAGGTCGGCGCGCTGCTGCTCTTGGGGGTGGTAGACGATGGAGAGCGAGAGGATCGCCCCCTCGGGCATGCGGTCCCACAGGGCGAGGTGGTGGTCGCCGATGGGGCGCTCGGCGGTGAGGTGGCCGGTGGTCGGGACGCGGGTCAGCGCCTCCAGGGGGAGAAAGCGATGGGGGAGACCGGTGAACCACCATGCCCCCTCGGCATCGAGCCACGGGCGGTGGCCGTGGAAGACCCGCTCGGCGAGGCTGGTCCCACCGGCCAGGGCGCCCAACGTTCCCTCGGTGTACGGCTCCGCCATCAACAGGGCGGCGGAGTCCCCACCGTAGGCCGGTGGGGCGGGGCAGAACCACGGGGTGAGCCAGTCGTGCAGGCCGGCCCCGTCCAGCCGCTCCAGCCCGACGCCGACGGCGCGCAGGGCGTTCTCCAGCCGTTGCGCCACCTCCTCGGTGCCCAGATCGGGCGCGGCCCCCTCCGGCACTTTGCGGTAGAGGGTCATATGGACCTCGCGCCGCCGCCCGCGCCAGCGGCCGCCGCACACCGCCTCGTCGTCGAACAGCCCCGCAGGCCGACCGATCTCCCGCATGTGGTCGGCCATCACCCGGCACCACGCGCGGGTGTAGTCGCTCTCCCGCGCCCACGGCTGGGCGTAGGCGACCATCTCGCCGGCCAACGACTCCAACGACGGCACATCCTGCACGAAGAGCTGCACCACCCACGGCGCCGCCTCCTCGGGCGGGGCCAGGGCGAGGGCATCGCGGATGCGCTCGCGCAGGGCCGCCAGGAAGGCGGGCGGCCGCGCCTCGCAGCCCACCGGGGTGATCCGCCACAACACCCCGGTGGAGCGCAGGTCGTTGAGCAGAATCCACTCGCCCAGGGCGTCGCGCCAGGGGAGGGCGTCGTCGAGGCGGGGCCGGTGACGGGCCGCTGCCTGCTGCTCGGTGTGGACCAGCGGTTCGCGGTGGTCGGCACGGGCGAGGGGAGGCCGTCCGGCCCCATCCCACGGTTCGGCACCGGGGGCGGGCGGTTCGCCGGGATCGGCGGCGGGGCGTTGCAGACCGGCGAGGCGGGCGAGCAGGCTCACAACCCCTCCTCGCCGGGCAGGGCGAAGTGGTCCCGCTCGTAGAGTGGGAAGCTGGTGGTGTAGCCCGGTACCGGCGCCCCCTCGGCGGTGGCGTGGGGGAAGGTGTACATCACCAGGTCGGGGTTGCGCAGCTTGGGAAAGAGCACGTCCAGCTCCCGCGTTGCCGAGCGGGTGTAGGCCGCCACGTCGCCCAGGCCCGGCCCGCGCTGGTCCTTGGGTGGCACAGGCTCCGCCGCCTGACTCCCGGAGCGGTGGGCGGCAAAGATCTCCGCCATGGTCGGCCCCTCCCGGGGCAGCGAAGTGGCGCAGCCGGCGAGCATCAGGCTAATCGAGGCGAGCAGGCAGGCGAGGCGGGTCGGTGAACCCATGGTCGATCCTCCTTCCGTTCGGGTCGTAGTCGATGGCGATCTCCTCGATCACGTCGATGGTCACCGGGGTGCCGGCGGGGGCGTGGATCACATCGAAGGACTGCCCCTGGCGCTCGGTGAGCCACTGGCGGGCGTCCGCGGTGCCGCCGGCCACGCCGCGGCCGACGGCGTAGTCGAGAGGGGCGGCCACCTCGGTGCGGCTGCCGGCGGCGCCGTCGGTGGTGCGGGTCTGCCCCTCGGCGAAGGCGTCGGCGGCCGCCTCGGCGCCGGCGCCGAGCAGGCGCAGGGCGAGGAAGCGGGGGGCGTCGGTGATCAGCTCGCCGGGGATGCAGGGGGCGCCGAAGCGGTCCTGGATCACCCCCAGGGGCCGCTCCTCCTTGGCGCGGACGGTGCGCACCGTGCCGTCGTCGAAGAGAAAGGTGACCGAGGTGAGGTCGGCGGCGACGCAGGAGAGGTTCAGGTCGCCGCGGGCGACGCCGGCCCACACCATCCCCCGCAGGGCGGGCGGCAGGCGGTGGCCGTTGGCGGCGAGGTTGTCGCGGCCGGTGAGGATCTTCACCCGGTAGGGGTCCTCGACCCGGCCGTTGCGCGGGATGCGGCCGATCAGCGCGGTCCAGGCGGTGGCGCCCATCAGGGTGCTGTTGGCGGGGAGGGTGTAGACGGGGGTGACGCCGAGTTCCGCGCCGAGGCCGTTGGCGGTGCGCACCAGGGAGTTGCCGCCGGATTCCAGCAGCCCCGCCCCGGAGGGGTCTGGTGCTGAGGTCAGCAGGCCACCCACCGCGTCACGGGCGCGCTTGCCGAAAGATGGGCCGTCATCGCCTTCGATCCAGAGGTAGCCGGCGGCGTCCCGCTCCCCAGGCGGCTGCGCGCCGTTCAGCCCGAAGTCCATCTCGACCCGGCCGGTGGGCGTGGCCGGAGCATCCCCATGCGGCGGGAGGTAGGCCTCCAGGAAGGCGAGGCGCTCCTTGAGCGCGTCGAGCCCAGGGTTCTCGGCGGGCGTGGTCTCCGGCGGCTGGCGCACCGCGTCCACCTGTTGCTGAAGCGCCTCCAGCTTGCGCTCCATCGCCCGGCGCCGCTCCCGCTCGGCGTCCCGTTCGGCGGCGGTCTCGGTCATCTGGGCGCTGAGGGCGCGGATGGTCTCGGCGATGGTGTCGCCGTCGCCGCTCCCCGCGGCCACCGCGGTGGCGCGGCCGGGCTCGCCGCCGGCGCGGAGATAGACCGCGATCACCGCGATGAGGAGCCCCACCAGGAGCAGCACCAGCAGGGGGTTGATCCGCCGCGGCATCAGTAGACGCTCTCGTGAAGCCCGCGTTTCTCACCAACTTCCGTAGCGAGCACGCCGAGACCCCGCCATGACGGGGTGCGCGGACCGGAGGGCGACGAAGGCATAGTCGATGCTATGTTGAGGAGCCCGGAGGGAGCACGACCCGTCATGGCGGGAGGATCGGCGGGCGCAGTAGGAAGTTGGTGAGAAACGCGGGCTAAGGGACGGTCGGAGATCAGCACCAGCACGGTGGTGTCCCAGCGTCCGCCGTGGGGGCCGAGCCGGGAGCGGTCGTAGCGCAGGGTGGCGTGGCGGAAACAGCCGCGCTCACCGCACGGGCCGCGGATCGCCCGCGGGTCCACGTCGCGGGCCTCATCGGTGAGGTTCACCACCTCGATGGCGGTGACGTAGGCCCCCGTCGTGCGCCAAGCGGCAACGGGGGTGGTACGGAAGGCGCCGCCGCGCAGCAGGTTCACCGGTGTGTGCTCCACCGGCACGCGGGAGACGCCGGGCGGGGTGGTGCGTAGCCGCTTCGGGGCGTAGAGCTGCTGCATGGCGAAGCGGGTGAGGGCGACGGCGCCGAGGGGTTCGGGCATGGCCTGGGCGGGGGACGCGGATGTTTCCCCGGAAACTTTTTCCTCCGGCGGGTTCATGACGATCAACCGGGCGCTGGAGGCGGGTTGCTCATCGGCGGAGAGATCGAGAAGGTAGGTAACCCCCTCGGCATCCTTCACCATCAATCGCTGCACCTCGAAGGCGGATTTCGCGGTGAGGTACACTCGCGGCCCCACCACCAACGGTGACAAGGCACCCGCCTGGAGCTTCGGCGGCAGACCGACCCGCACGGGCGAGGAAAACTCGATGATTCGCTCCGCCCCGACCTGAAGGTGCAGGCGGATCGGGACGTGCTCCCAAAGCACCCGCTCGGGGGCCGGTAGCGCGTGTTCCTGTTCCGCCGCGGAGACTGCAAGCGGAAAGACACCAAGTAGCAGCAAAAGGAACCAAGCCCTCATGGCGCCTCCTCCACCCGCTGCGGCGCCGCAAAGAGACAATCCACCTGAAGATTCCACGGATTGCGCTCGCTATCCTCCGCCCGCTCCACCACCCGGATCGGATAGCGGATCACCGGCTCCTTGATCGGCACCCCGTTGACCGTATCGCGCACCCGGAACTCCAGCGTCACCCGCCAGGTGCCGCCGCCCACCGGTGTCACCGCCTCGGGGGCGTAGGCGCTGAGCTGTTGCAGGGCGCGGGTGCGCCCCTGCAACTCCCCGGCAGCGAGCCGCTCGCCGTGGTCCTCGCGCAGGGTGCGCTGGCAGCGCTCGGTCAGATAGGGGGCGAGGGTGCGGATGTTGGCGGCGTACTCGCGCCGGCCGTCCTCGCCCCAGTGGTAGAGCTGCTGCCACACCACCAGGGCGAAGGCCCAAGCGTCGTGGGGATAGGTGCGCCCCAGCTCCCGCGTGGCGCCGTTGCGCAGGTCCGGCGGAAGGGAGACCGTCTGGGTCCGCGTCAGATAGGTGTTGAGAAAAAGCGAGAGCGCGAGCAGCAGCGCCAGCCCCCCGGCCACCACGCGCAGGGTGGCGACGTGGGCGAGGCGGTTGTGGTCGGCGTTGAGGAAGGGACCCTTCATCGGATCTCGTAGACCCCCGCCCGGTGAACCCACGGCACCGGAAGGCCGAGCCAGCGGGCGCGCAGGGTGTAGAGGTGCTGGATCAGCCAGCCGAGCGGCCGACCCCGCTTCAGCTCGCGGGCTGCCCGGCCGGCGGCGTGGACGGTGGCCACCGTCCCCAGCAGCGGGAACAGCACCACCAGGAAGGGGATGCCGGTGAGCAGCGCGGCGAGGAGCGAGAGCAGGAACCAGCCGGTAAGCGCGACGCCCACCACCCGCGGCAGCTCCTCGGCGGTGAGACCGAGGAGTGCCGGTGGGGCTTGATCGAGATCGGAAGCAACCATTGTCGCGACCCCTAGGTGGTACCGGCCTGATCGTTGATGGCGTTCCAGCCGAGCAGGCCGAGGGTGGCGACCACCCCGATCACCACCACGCCACCGCCGAGGGTGACCGGAAAGCCGCTCCAGTCCTTACGCTCGACGGCGGTCTTGAACTCCTTGAAGAGATACCAGCCGACCCCGCCGCAGACCACCACCTCAATGACGATGATGCCGAACTGGAGGATCTCCTTGGAGAGCCACTTGGTGAGGCCGAGGGCGTCGCCGCTGGTCACCCCCTGGGCGGTGGGGGCGGTGATCAGCCCGGCGGCGGCCGGCTCGGCCAGCGCCAGGGCGAGCAGGCCGAGCTGGAGCAGCCGGGCGGCGAGGGGTAGATGCAGTCGCATAAGGAAGTCTCCGTTAGTTGAGCAGCCAGGCGAGGGTGAGGATGACGAACAGCGCCTTGGCGCCGCCCTTCACCGCGGCGGTGTCGGCGAGCCGCCCGGAGGCCCACAGCCCATAGTGGGCGGCGATCGCCCACATCCCCCAGAGCATCGCCAGCGCCCCCGCCACCGAGGCGATGAACAGATACAGGGTCTGGGGGGTGAAACCGGTGGTGGCGGTGAAGGCGTCGTTCATCGCAGGTAGGCCCCGTCGATCGCCTCCATGTGGGGCGGGATGCGGCGCTGGCGGGTGTCCTCGATGCCGCGGGTGATCAGCCGCAGCTCGTAGCGCAGCTTGTCGTAGTTGACCGCCTCGCGCAGACGCGGGTCGCGTTGCGCCTCGGCCTCGTCAATGAGCGGGGTGAGCGCCTCCAGCTCGTGCTGGAGCCGGGCGAGGGCGGCGCGTTCCCCCTCCCAGTCGGCATGGGCCGGCAGGAAGGGGAAGACGCAAAACAGGAGGGGAGCGAGTCGTCTCATAGGTACTTCTTGAAGGTGGCGGTGGTGACCTCGGTGGCCAGTCCGAAGAGCAGCATCGCCGGCAGGAAGATCCCGTTGGGGTGGATGGCGAAGGGCATGCCGAGGTAGAGCAGCCAGGCGGCGAACAGCGTGGGGAGGAGGAAGCGCTTGGCGTGGTGGTAGAGCCAGCCCGACTCGGTGCCGCCGCTCCACTTGCGCAGGTCGCGCCGCGCCAGCCCCTCGCAGGCGGAGACCGCGGCGACCAGCAGAAAGCCGGGGAGCGTGAGCACCGCGATGGCCAGCCGCACGCCGAAGAGCATCACCACGTAGGTGGCGGAGACCACGAAGTCGTTGGCCAGCGTCCCGCGCACCGCCTGGGCGGTGAGGCGCGCGAGATCGACGCCGAACCAGACGAAGAGCGCCCGATAGCACCCCAGCGCCGTGGCGGTGGCGAAGGCGACCGGATCGACCGCGGAGAGGCCGCGGGCGAAGTCGGCGTGGAGGTAGGCCACCTCCTGGCGGAACATCGCCTGGGCGTGTAGCTGGCCCCGCTCGGCGGGGTGGTCGGGCCACCAGAGCCACATGCCGAGCCACTCGATCAGCACCGAGAAGAGGAGCGCCACCAGCAGGGTGGAGAGCACGGCCATGAGCAGATTCAACGACCGCCCGAGCAGGCCGGGGCGGGGACGGCGTAGATCCTCGGCCATCACGCCGCCTCCTCGTCGGTTTCGCCGGTTCCATCTGCTCGATCCAAACCGTCCACCCCCTCAATCCCGTCCGGCATGGATCGGTAGGCCTCTCGCACCGCTTCCAAGTCGATGGAGGAACGAAACCGGTACCAGGAGCGGTCATCCCGCCCCCGATAGCGGGCCGCCATCTCCTCGGCGATCGCGTCCAGCTCCGCGGGCAGCCCGTCGTCGTCCACCACCGGCAGGGGCAGCCGTAGCTTGTGCAGCGCGCCGCCGTGGAGCAGCGCGAAGGCCTGCCCCTTGGGGAGCTGCACCAGGTGGTTGGGCTCCAGCATCGGCACCATCTGGGTGCTCATGCGCTCGGCGGTGCTGGAGGTGAAATCGGTGCCGGAGGCGGGGTCGGAGGAGTCGGTGGCCCCGGTCTGGAGCATCAGCGCGTTGATCTCCACCTGGGGCAGCCGGTCGGTGAGGTAGCGGGCGGTGGCCTCCTCCTGCACCCGCAGCATGATCAGGGTGTTGAAGTTGCCCTGCACCTGGCCGGCCATCGCCCGGTCACCCAGTTTCGCCTCGATGTCCGAGAGGGTCTGGGTGTAGGCGGTAACCAGGTAGCCGGCACCACCCGCCTTGTTGACCAGGGGCACGAACTCCTTGCCCATCAGCTCGTTCACCTCGTCGAAGTGGAGGCAGACGCGGCGGCTCGCTGCCCGAGCGCCGGGCAGGCCGTGCTCCACCCCCTCCTTGTAGATCTGCCCGGCGGTGGAGGTGAGGTCGGCGAGCATCGAGTTGCCCACCGCAGCGGCCACCTCCGGGTCGGAGAGGGCGTCGAGGCCGACGTAGACGATGCCGCCGGTGCGCAGCACCGTGGCCCAGTCGAAGATCGGGCGGGGATCGTCGAGGTCGCGGTAGTCGGGGCTGAGCAGCTCGACCACGTTGCCGCTGGTCATCTTCTCCAGGAAGGGGAGGAGCGAGGCGACCAGCTTGGAGAAGAACGCCTCGTCGTAGTCCCAGGTCTTGACCAGGCTGGCGGCCACGTCGTCGTAGACCGCGGGGTGGCGCTCCACCAGGGTGCGGTAGTAGTCGACCCGCGCGATGGAGGCGAGGTCCCGGCTCTGATACTTGCGGGGGACCACCTTGTCGCGGTCCTCCTTGTCGGCAAAGCGCGCCTTGAGCCGCTCCACCTCGGCGCGCCAGTCGCCCGCCTCCGGGGTGCGCTCGAAGAGATCGGCGAGGTAGTCCATCACCAGCGGCTCGACGTTCTCGCCGAAGCGCTTCAGCTGGAGGTAGTCCACCTTGCGCCCCAGAGCCTGGAGCGCCTTGGCGATGACGTTGACGTAGCGCCAGACGAACTCGCGGAAGGTGGCCGACTGGCCCTCGCCGGGAAGCTGGCCGGCGACGCGGGAGGGGACCTCGGTGATGCGCATGAACTGCCCCACCGGGTTGTAGCGGGCGCTGATCGCCGGATAGCCGAGGTGGAAGAGGTAGAGCTGCTCCTCGCGACCGGCGCGTTTGGCCTCGGCGTAGACCCGGCGCAGCAGGTCGGCATCCCCCTTGGGGTCCACCACGATGACGGTGTCGCCGCGGGCGATGTCTTGGGTGACCAGGATCTCCATCAGGCGGGTCTTGCCGACCCGCGTGGTGCCGAGGACCAGGGTGTGGCCGGCGCGCTCGCCGAGGCTCAGGGCGACGGATTCCTCGCCTTCCAGCAGGCCGACGCCGTGGAGGTGGGGGAGGCCGCCGACCTCGGGCAGGGGCGCCACCGGGTTGGGCAGGCCGAGCCAGCGCGGGGCTTCGAGTACGCCCGCGAGGGCGCCGCCGACCCAACCTTGTTGCTCCAGGTCGACCGCAAGCCGCCGTGCCGTGCGGTAGGGCCACGGCATCCGCAGATAGCGGTCGGCGCCGGGCCGGCCGCAGTCGGCGAGCCGCTGGGTGTGGCACTGGCGCCAGGCGAAGCCGCGGCCGAGGAAGAGGCGACGGCGGCTCACCGGCACCTGTGCGGCGGTGAGGGCGTAGCGGGGGAGAAGGCGCAGCCCCTGGTGGTAGCGGGTCACCCGCCGGCCGCGGTGCCACCAGTAGACCGCCTTGCCCACCAGCACCGTGGCCACGCCCCACGCCACCGGCGGCGCCATCATGAACAGATCGGGTGCCGCCGCCGCGAGCGTCGCCCCGAACAGCGCCGCCCCCGCCGGCAGGTACTCCACCGGCGGACGCAACAGGGCCTCGATCGGGTGGCTCATCCGTAGAGCTTCCGGAACAGGTAGCCCAGCACCGGCGCCGGCAGCGGCTCGCCGGTGAACCAGAGGCCGAGGTCGAAGTGGTAGCGGTAGGCGGTCGCCTCGGCGGCGTTGAGTTCGGCGAGCGCCGCCTTCATCGCCATAACCCACCGCGGAGTGAAGCGGGCGGCATCGGGACAGACCCGGTACTCCCAGGATTCCAGGAGGGCGAGGGGCGTCACGGGGGTGGAGAGGGCGACGGCGCTCATGGTTCGACTCCCTGGGCGGAGAGGAGGAGGGGGTAGCGGGTCAGGCCGTAGTGCCGGGCCAGCGCCGATGCGGGGGCCGGGGTGATCGGCAGGCCCTGGGCGGCGGACGCCACCGCCGCCAGGTCGGACACGGTGCGGGCCTCCACCAGCAGGCCGGTGGCGTGGAGGGCGTGGAGCCGGTGGCGGTGGCGGCGTAGCCACTGGAGGGAGCGAGGGTCGGAGCCGACCAGGAAGATGGGGCGAGTGATCTCCGGATGCGGCGTGGTGTTGCGCAACACGACACCAGGGCGCATCTCCGGCGTGTGCAAGGGGAGAATGGCCCGCGCCCAATCGAACTGGGCGTTAGCCGCAGGGGAGGGAGCCGAATCGGTGGGGAGCGATCGCGAGTAGTCCACCGCCAGGGTGGGTGTGCTCACCAGCGCCAGGAGCAGGAACCACCTCATCAGCCCCCCTCCCGAAGTGCCCGCAGCTCGGTGGTCACCTTGGCGAGATAGCGCGCCGCCTTGTCGGGGGAAGTGGCGTTGTAGCAGCCGATCCCCGCGCCCAGCGACCGCTTGCGCGCAATGCACTCGCGCAGCACGTCGGCCCCCGCCCGTAGATTGGCGTAGGGGTCCAGAGCCCGTTGGGGGTCGCCGCCAAAGCGGTGGCCGTTGTAGCGCCAATACACCTGCATCAGCCCCACCGCCACGCGGTCGGTGTGGGCGAGCGCTTGAACCAGTGCACGCAATGCCGCCTCGCGACTGGGAAAGAAGAGGCTCCGTCCCTCCACGTTGAGCGTCCACGGCCAGGGGCGCCGCCCGCCCGCCACCGGTCGCTGACTCTCCACCAGTGCCACCGAGTAGAGCAACTGCGCCGGCACGCCCCGCTCCGCGGCCACGGCGTGATAGGCAGGGGGAATCTCCGCCGTGGCGTGGACCACGGGAGCGAACAGCAGCGCCAGCAGGCCGAGGAACCGCTTCACGGCGCCGCCTCCAGTGCGGTGATCACGCCGTTGGGCGCCCTATAGAAGAAGGCTGGCGCGGTCCCGCCGAGTTTGGCGAGCTGACCGCCCTCGACGTTGAGGGTGATCGAACCGTTTGCGATCGCCGCCTCCAATCCCTCCACCTCCGCCGCCACATCGCGTGCCCACGCCCGCACCGCCTCCCCGCTACGATCGAGGAAGAAGAGATCGCAAGCGATCCCCTGCCCGGCGCGCTCCACCAGCCGGGGGAGCTTTTCACGGCAGGCGGGACAGTTTTTCGGGATGAAGAAGAGCAGCCGGCCACCGGGCGTCAGCGGCGGCGTCATGCGTCGAGCGGCGGTATCGGGATAGAGCCGCGCATGGGCCTCCTGGTAGAGCCGGTTGGCCTGAAGCAGCCGGTTCCAGTAGTCGGTCTCCTGCCGCGCCAGCCGCTCCGCATACCGCCGCTGCTCCGCCGGGTCGTCGCTCTCCATCAGCAGGGCAAGCAGCGGATCGACGTTGGGCAGACGCAGGCCGAGTGGCCCGCGAAGGAGGGAGCGATAGCGATGCCACTCCGCGGCATTCAGGCCCCACGCCTGAGCGCGGGTTGCGTCACTGGTCTCTGCGCGGGAAGCGCTGATCTCTGAGTGATCGACAGCGACATCCGCCGGGAGGGCGGAGGCAGGGAGCAATCCCCACGCCGCGAGCCAGATCGCCGGAAGACTACTTCGCATGATCGTCCCCCACGGTGATCTGCACGGCGCGGGCGAAGGTGTTGGTGACCCGCCCGAGGATTCGGATGTGGCTGGACGGAACCCCGACCGCCACCAGCGCCTCCCGTACTGCCACCGCCCGGCCGAAGGCGAGCCGGTCGCGAAACGCTGTATCACCCCAGTCGTCGGTCATGCCGTGCAGCACGATGGTCGGGGCGGAGCGGAGGACCTTCACCGCGGCGGCGACCGCTTTGCGGCCTTGAGGCCCCAGGTGCTGGCTGCCGGAGGCGAAGGGAATTCGAAATCCTTCCGACGAACCGGGAGACAATGAGGGTTCGTGACGGGAGGAAGGCGCCGCAACGGGGGACGCCAGATGATCCCGTGAAGACAGATCGACAACGCGCCAGCCGTGGGCGTCAAGCGTGGGGAGTGGTTCCTGGGCCGGCAGTCTTTCCGGCTCCTTGGTCGGTGCGACCAGGGCAGAAAGCTGGGCGGTGTCACAGCCGGAGAGGAGGAGTGATACCCCGAGGAGGAGCAGACCACGCGAATTCATCTCTCCACCCTCCCGGTTCGGCGGTGCGCTCCCTTGCGGAACGCCCACTCGCCGGTACCGGCGTCCACCGTTTCCAAGGTCCACCCCACCAAGGTCTCGCCGACCGACACCTGCAGCGGTCGGCCGGCATCCACCACCACGAACGGGATGTTGCCGAGGCGGCCGGTGCTGACCACCGAGAACGGCAACCGCGCCGGTTGGGCCTTCGGGGCGGAGAGCTTGGCGGTGAGGCGCTCAATCCGTTTGCGGACTTCCGCCAAACCGGTGCGGAGCGGCTCGAACGGATTCGCCTGCTCGGAGGCGTGAGTCAGCGCAGCAAGGTGCTGCTCGATGCCCTCCAGGCGCGCATCGATCCCGCGTAGCGCGGGATGAACCGGGCGCGCATCCAATTCGTCCGTGATCGCCACTGCCAATAGGTGGAGATCCAGGGTGGGTGGAATCGGAATGTCCTGGGATACGGTGGAAATGGGAGTGGGGGAAGGGGGCTCGTCCGGCTCCACCGCCTCGGTGGCGGTTCGCTGTTCCGTAGGGAGCGCCGCCGTGGCTCGCTCCTGCTCCAACAGCGGGACGGAGACCGGCGGGGCGGGGCGTTGTGCCTGCCACCAGATCACCCCCGCAAGCACTCCGAGGAACAGGATCACTGCAATTCCCGCCCACCACCGGCGCCGTGAACGCCGACGCGTTACACCGGCTTCCGGTGGGGCGTCGGTCTCGTCAATCGGAGGGCGGGATACGTCCGGATTTTCAACAGGCTCGTCCATCGGCATAGAAGACCAAATGCCCTGCCGGAGCAAAACGACTTCAAGCGACGAGAGATCGGCCTTCCCGCGGAGAGACGGCGCGAGTTAGCCTCCTTTACCCAATGAAAATGAAGGGTTAAGAAAGCCACACCCGGTGTATCAAACAATTCGTACGTCCATGTAATCTTTCGCGGACAGACTTGGCGCGGCTACCGCGGTAGGATTCAGGTATGCATCGAGACCCATGGAGATTCTTATGGAGGAGAGGGCAGTGAAATCCAGCATTCGCGACGAAACGACCACGGAGACGACGAACGACGAAACCTACACCCGCCTGTGGCATGTGAGCGCCCAGTTTGTTCACGACATCCGCACCCCCTTGCTCTGCAACCTCGCCGGCGGCAGCGTCGCGCAGCGGCACTGGAGCGGCCTGCGCGAGGCCTACGAACTGGCGGTCGAGCACGGCCTTGTAGAGCGGCAGCTCTCACCAAGACTATTGGACGACCTCGGCGGAGTCATCGACGACTTGGTGAAGGAGACGGAGGTCGGGCGGGCACTGGTCGAACGCTACTGGAAGGAGGTCCAGAATACGCTCCCGATTCCGGAACAGCCGTGGAAGGGCAACGGTGGTCTCGCCTTCCGTGAGATTCGTGGCGAGCTTGAAGGTAGGTGATGAACAGGGTTTCGTGGATGCGACGGAGACAGAAACGCAAAAGCGGGGCTCATCTCATGTCGGTATGACCACTACTTCTCGTGCGCGGAAAATGTCGATTCCAATATGTGAATTTAAATATTTTATTTTTTGTGTTCTCCACGTCGGTTTCGATGAGCAAGGCGGACAATGAATCAGCACCTGCCTTATCATCGCTCCCCGTCATGTCATCGAGACATGGCTCGACCCGGCAGTGGACGGCCAGGGCGACGCCCTGGGCCAGCGGGACGGTGTTGGGCACACCGATCCCGCCTGCACGGGCTGTGTCCGGTGTCCCTTCCTCTCCCGCTTTGCGCCTTCGGGCTGTGCTCCTCCAATTTAGTGCCGATCCACTGCTTTTCTTTCTATGAAAAGCGAGGAGACGACACTCCATGTTGCATCAAACTTCCCCTTCGACGATGGCCGTTGACGGTGGTGGCAGCCTGCCGCCCTACGTGCTCGCGTTCAGCGACGATCGAGAACTGTCCAAACCTGGATACCAAACCCTGGTAAGGGTCCGCGACGGCGCCGAGATGGCGAACCTTGCCGGCCTGCTGGGCGATTCGTGCGAGATCGCGCTATCCAAACCCTATATCCGCCGGCAATCGGCGCGGTCGGAAGAGGCGCGGCAGCTCATTGAGCATCCGCCTCGTCTCTCCTTCCCGCTGGATATCGAGGCCCTGCGAGAGATCCTGCGTCGCTTGCCGCTCGCGCTGAACGCCCTGGTCGGCACCGGCTTGGCGCTGGATGACAGTGATTCGTTGCCCGACCCCATCGATCGACGTTACGTGCATAAAAAAAGACTGCCAACGTCTTAATCTCCCATCCCGTCCCTATCGGCCCCCTGTGGCACTTCAACCTGCTCGGCCACTCCGGCGAGCTCCACTTCGATCATGACTCCGACCACGTCCAGGGGATGCTCATCCTGGAGGCGGTTCGCCAGGCTTCCATTGCGACCTCGCACCTGAGTGGCTTTCCCGATGAGGGGGCGCTGACGCTCGCCGCGTACGATATGCGGTTCTTCAGTTTCGCCAACAAAGGGGTGCCGGTGACGATTCGCACCTTCACATCGCAGTTCTCCTGCGAAGGGGCGCGAGACCAGAACGTCGCATTCATTGCCGACGTCTTCCAATGGGGTAAGCCGGTAGCCGATGCCTCCATCGGTGCCTTTGCCTTTGGCCACCGGCCAGCCTACACCCGACAGCGGGAGCGCAGCTCGCGCATCGCTGAACGCAACCGCCGACTTTTTCATGACAGCCTCTACGGCATGGCCGTGAAGGAGGTGCGGTCATGAAATCGATCGCCATTGTAGGTGCGGGGATTTCCGGGGTCGCCGCGGCCCACTATGCCCAGCGGAGCGGTTGGGATGTCGATCTCTATGAGGCGCAGTCCCAGATTGGGGGCCGCATCGGATGCACGAAACTGCTGGGACGCGACGTCGAATTCGGCGGCAAGAATATCGGCCTGCGCTATCGGCGTTTTCGCGAGTTCGCTGCTGATGTGGGAGGCATCTCGTTCGAGGAGTTCGGGTTCAACAGCTCGCGAGAAGTGGACGGGCGTGTGGCGCGTCTCAACAAGGATGGCTCGATTCTGCGCACCGTGCTTCAGCTCCACCGTCTCTGCGGCAGTCGCGGCCTGTTGCAGCTGTTGCCGCACTCCGCCGCGATCCTGCTGAACCGAGATCAGGGCTTTCTCAATACCCCCTTCTTCAATGCCCTCGGTAGGAGGGGGGACGGGGTACCGCTCTCAGCCCATTTTTCTTCCCGCTGCGTGAATCATTTCATCCGCACGCTCACGGTACGAATGAATGCGGCAGAACCGGAGGAGTGTTACCTCGGGAATTTTGGCTCCAACCTCGGTTTGGCGTTGGATCGTTACCAGCAGGTCGATGGCGGTATGGGTAAGTTGTTGTTCAGCTTCCAGCGACACACCGATCGGGTGCATTGCCTAACCGATCGTCACGTCGTGGAGGTGGTCCGTCGAGGAAACGAGACCATGGTGAGCAGTCGTGGGGAAGAGGGGGAGTGGCAACGGGGCTATGACCATGTGGTGATCGCGTTGTCCGCTCCTCACGCGGCGCGACTGCTTGCGGAGAGTGCCCCGCAGGTGGCTGTGCCACTCGGCCGGGTACGTTACTTCCCGGTGGCGGTTGCGGTCGCCCGCTACGGGGAACCGGTATTCACCCCGAAACGCCGCGCCATGGTATTTGGCCCGGAGTCTCCGCTGAGCAATGCGGGGGCCTACGGTATTCACGACCTGGATCTGGTGCGCTACACCTTCAGCGGCCAGACGGCACGCCAAGTCATCCGTGCCGATACCGCTGGCGAGTTTGCGATGGAGCTGGCCGAAAAGCAGCTTCTACCGCACTTTCCCGCCGTTGCCGCTGGGTGTCGGGATTTCGCATACCGCTACATACCCACCGGCCTGTGCGCCTATTCCGCTCACCACGCGGCGTTGTTGGACGAGATTTGTCGGACGATGCCCGAGGGGATTTCCCTCGTCGGTGACTACTGGAGGGGGGCGTCCATCGAGGCGTGTTTCCGGGCATCCGAGGAGGTGTTAGGTAGGCTGTCCAAAGCCTGAAGATCCCACCAGGAACACCGTATCGGCTGATGCGGTTTGGTAAAAGAGGGTGGAGTGTGCGTGAGCACTCCACCCTCACAAATTGTGGTAGCATTGACCCGCAACGCGACCGTTGATCAACAGGGACACGGAGAGATGGTGGAGTATCTGAAACGGGCCTTCGCGGAAGGGAGCCAAGTTACGAAATTCAATCTGACGACCGCGGCTTTCGTCGGTTCCACTGCGCATTTTCTCTTCTACTTCTTATTCAAGTACCAGTTTGGGTTGGCCGAGAACGCTTACCTGCGGATGATTGCCGTAGTCCTTTGTGTCTCGCTTTTCTTCGTTCATCGACTACCCGAGAAGGTAAGATCCTATCTTCCCTATTATTGGCACTTCTGCATCATTTTCATCTTGCCTTTCATCTTCACGGTGAACTTGCTGATTACCGATTTTCACGAGCTGTGGCGGTATTGGGCCATTTTCATGGTCTGTGTGGTGGTGGTCTACGTTCCCAATATCTTGATGATCCTGATCGACTTGAGCATTGGCATCTGTTCCGCAATCGCGTTCTTCGTGCTGACGACACCCGAAGTCAATCTTCATCCCAACTTCAATGTTCCCCTTTTCTCCATCGTCATCATCTTCACCACGTTCACGATATTTTTGTTCAGTCACTACGCCATGCGTGGTGCGCAGGAGATCGAACGCGCCGGTGTAATGCGCGCCCTCGCTGCCTCCATCGCCCACGAGATGCGCAACCCCCTCGCCCAGCTCAATCTGAGCCTGGACCATATCGCCCAACGTCTCCCGAAGTACTACCCCGATCAGCAGCCGGCACCCATCAGCGAACGGGAACTGGAGGACATCTACCGGCAGGTGGCCCAAGGGCGGATGGCCGCCACTCGCGGAGCGCAGGTCATCGACATGCTCCTCGACGAGGTGAACGACAAACCCATCGATACGGCCGGCTTCGAAGTCCTCTCCGCCGCGCAAGTGACCCGGCGGGCGCTGGATGAGTACGGCTACGAATCATTGACGGAGCGGGAGTCCCTGGCCTTACAGCTCGAACAGGATTTTACTTTTCGCGGTGACGAGACACTTCTGGTATTCGTTCTATTCAATCTCTTGAAGAACGCTCTCTACTACCTGAGTGCAAGTCGCGATGGGCGTATCCAAATCACGCTTCACTCGGACACGGAAGGAAACCGGATTGTTTTTCGCGACAATGGCCCCGGAATCAAGCCGGAGACGCTGAAACACCTCTTCGACCCCTTTTACACCCGAGGCAAGAAGCGGGGGACGGGACTTGGGCTGGCTTACTGCAAGCGGGTCATGGAATCCTTCGGCGGCGGCATTCGTTGCGCCTCGGATCCGGGGCATTTCACCGAATTCACTCTGACGTTCCCCAAGGCTGCATCCGGTAAGACGCGAGTGGCTGGAGATGCTTGCCCTCTTCCCAGGGATGCGCGGTTTGCCGGTCGGCGCCTGCTGGTGGTGGACGACGACTCCCTGCAACGAAACACCGCCGCGGAACGGTTGCGAGCGCTGGGGGCCGAAGTGGTGGAGGCTGGCAACGGCCGTGAGGCGGTGGACCAGTTGCGGGGACAGTCGTTCGACGTGGTGCTTATGGATCTCCTCATGCCGGTCATGAACGGCTACGAGGCCGCTGAAACGATCCGATCCGGCGAGGCTGGTGAAGCGGCGCGCAGAGTGCCGATCATCGCCTGCACGTCGGAGCCGGAATATCTTGCCCGCACCCGAATCGAGCGGATCGGAATGCAAGGACTGTTGAACAAGCCGTGCAGCGAGGCCCGACTGATCCACGGAATTGTCCCCCTATTCGACTTCCAGGTACCGCTGCTGGACTCGTTGCACTCGCCGATGAAATCACCTGACGACGGGGGCCATGAAGAGCAGAAGACCCTGCTCGTGGTAGACGACTCCTCATCGATGCGCCGAAGCCTGGAACTCTTCCTGACGGGGGAGGGTTTCAAGGTGCTCCAAGCGGGTGAAGGACAGGAAGCGCTGGAGGTGATGCGGGATCACCCCTGTGACCTGGTGATCACCGACATGAATATGCCCGGCATGGACGGATTCGAACTGGCAAGACGAATCCGCGCCGATGATGCGATCTCCTTCTTGCCGATTATGGGCTTGAGTGGCTTCAGCGATAGGGGTCTTGCACAGACGGCTCGCGAAGCGGGCATCGACGCCTACTTAGGCAAAGGTGCAGACTTCGGGGAGATGGTGGACCTTATCCGCTCACTGCTCTCTTCTCGTATCGGCGACGAGACGTCTTTCGCCGGATTCGATCCCAACCTGACCGCGACAGCCCTGAGGATACCGCGGGCTGCGCTGAAGGCGCACTTGGAAGGCATCCCGTTGGAATACTGCAGCCACCCGCAACAGTTGCGCAAGGCACTTGTTGAGGAAGATTGGGAACGTCTGAGGTTGCTTGCCCATAAGCTGGTCGGACTGGCCAAACTGATCCGGTTCCCGGCGCTTGCTGCATTGGCGGAAGGGGTGGAAACGCAAGCGCGGGAAGAGCGGGGTGAAGGGATGGAGGCGGTTGTCGAACAGCTTTGCACGATGTTGAGTGGTCTGATTCGCGATATTGGGAATCTATAGAGTGGCGCCTATCCCGCGTGTTAGTCGTGCTCCCGGATGTACTCCCGTAGAGCCTCGTCAACCCGGCTCTGCCACCCCTTGCCGGTGGCGCGGAAGTGCTCCACCACATCAGGAGAGAGGCGGATAGTAATCCGCTCCTTGGTGGGGGCCTTCTGTGGGCCGCGATGGCGGATGCCGCCCCGCCGATGGGCCTCGACCACGGCCGGATGGATCTCGGTGGCGGGGCGCATCCGGGTCAGGGCCTCGTCCTCCAGCGGCGGGTTGTTCGGGTCCGTCTCGGCGGCGTGGGTAATCGCACGGTCCTCCGCCTCGGTGGGGGGGATGAGCTTACGTTTCGGCATAGCGGTTGAACTCCCGGCGGTTGGCCTTGCGCAGGCTGATGATTCGGAGGGTCTCCCCGCGCACGGTGTAGACCATGACGTAGAGCCGGTTGCCGATGGGGCCGAGGGCGGTGAAGCGGGGCTCACCGTAGTCCCGGCGGGTGTCCGGGTCGATCAGCGCCGCGTCCCACTCGAAGGCTTCCGCCTCGTGGAAATCGACACCGTGTTTGTCCCGGTTGGCGACGGCCTTCGCGTCGTCCCATTCGTATTCCATGGTTTAATTGTATGCACGATCAAGTGAGCGATCCAGTGGCTCGGCCGCGGTGAGGCGATGAGCTACCGACGTTTGGGGGGGGGGGACCGAATTCCGCCGTCACCCCCGCACGCACCGCACTTTCTTCCCATAGTTCCGCCCCTCATGCCAGGTTCTGCCGTCGGCGACGTTCCCCTGCATGTTCATGTTGTCCAGAGTGGTGTAGACCTCGGTGGAGGACCAGTAGCTGCCCGACATCCCCAGAACTCCGGCCACGTTGAACAGCGCCAGCAACTGGCTGTTGGCGGGGAGGTACCAGTCACTGTGGCCGTGGGCGGTGAGGTGGTGGCAGTAGCGCTGGGCCTCCATGTGGATCGGGTCGCAATAGGGGGCGCCGCCGAGGGCGGTTTCGGTGTTGGCGCGGCCGTCGGTGTCGGAGTTGGCGCCGGTATCGGCGTCCGACTGGTGGTAGCCGGCGGTGCCGCAGCCGCTCGCATAGAGGCCGGGGGCGTCGCTGGCGGAGGCGATGAGACCGCCGCCGATGTAGAAGCTTCCATCCGGCAAATAGGTACCGGGGAGGATGGTGGGGTCGCCGCCACTGCCGGGTAGCCAGCGATAGACCGGGAAGCCCAGAGCGTCGTTGACGTCACACACCCACTCGGCGCTGCCTTCCCATTTCACTTGGTAGAGGGTTGAAGCCTCGCAGGCGGTACCGGGCGGGAGGTAGGCGGTGCCGGCGGGGGTGGCGGCAATGGAGGCATTCGCGACAACAAGCAGTGGCAGGGCGAAGTGGCGCATGGGGTCTCCTCATCGGCGGCGCATGCAGATCGTGGTGTGGAGGAAGGAGCGGTAATCGCCCCGCAGGGCGCCGGTGGCGAAATCGACGCCCTCGGCGTAGTACTGGTTGGTCCACAGCTTGGAGTGCCAGACGAGGTTGCCCGAGGTGGCCAATGCGGCGATCCGGTCGCGGTGGGCATAGACCACCTGAAGCTGGGTAGGGGCAGGCAGGAACCAGTCGCTGTGGCCGTGGGCGGTGAGGTGGTAGCAGTAGTCCGAGGCGTTGAACAGCCCCTGGCAGCCGCTGACGCTGCCCGACAGGAAGGCGGTGTTGGCCAGACCGTCGCTGCGGAGATTGGGGGCGGGGCCGTCATCGACGTAGTTGCCGCCGCCAAACCAGGTTCCCTGGCAGCCGAAGGGCTGCTGGGCGGTGTCGAGCGCCACGGCGTAGGTGGCATCGATGACGATGGTCCCGTCGAGCTGTACCCACTGGTAACCGCCGTTGGCGAAGTGGCAGAGCTGCTGGCCATCGGTGCGTTGCCACCGGAGCTGGTTCTCGGTGGTGCTGTCGCAGGGGGTGTCGGGCGGGAGGAGCTGAAACACGCCGCCGCTGGAGGGCGGGGCGGCCCGCACGATGAGCGGCGGCTGGATGGCGGTGGCCTGGGTCGGCGCGCCGCTGCCGGTGGGATCGGTGAGGGTGGAGAAGCCGCTGCCGAGGTCATCCTGGAGGGTGACCGCGCCGTTGTAGGCGCCGCTGCCGTAGGCGTCCCAGGCCCACTCCCCGGCAGCGGCCGGCCGGGCCGCGGCGAGGGCGAGGGGGATACCCAACAGGGTCAGGAAACGAAGCCGCTTCATCGCCGGGGGACCACCACAATTCGATCTTCCACGGTCACCCGCAGGCTCTTTGGGGTGATGCCCTGCAAGCGGGGGATCACCCACCGCTCGCGGTTCTCGGTCGGCACCGGGAAGGGGAGTGGTTCGCCCCAGGCGACGAAGTGCTGGTTGATCACCGCGCCGCGGGCGGAGAGGGCCTGGAGGGTGAGGTTGTCGCGGAGCAGGGTTGCGTAGTCGACGGGCGCGGTTGGCGGTGCGGGCGGCGCGACTACCGGTGTGGGCGCGGGACGGCGTATCGAAGCTGGCGGAGGGATCAGCAACTGGTCGAGGTCGGTGGCGCTGCCCGAGGCCGGATTCTCCACGGCATCGGCCGCAGCCCGGCGCAGCAGGGGTAGCGCCCGCGGGGCGGTGTTGGGTGCCGGTACCGCCTCCGGCTGAAAGCGCTCCACCGGCTGACCGGCCAATCGTGCCTGAACCCCGTCCAGGCCGTTGTGGAGCTGCCACAGCAGCAGCGCCAGCAGCGGTAGGCGGACACGGGGCGCTTGGAGCAGAGAACTCAGACGGGAGCGGTCAATCCGCATCATCGCTCTCCCGCACGACCAAGCAAAGATCATCGAGCCGCAGCACCGGTTTCCCGTCGCGAAGCGCCAGGGTGACCCCGCCGATGCGTAGGTCGGGACGGGCGGTCAGCGCCGTCAGCGCCGCCAGGGCCTCGGAGGCGGAGCGGACACCCGCCTCCAACCCGGTGGTCCCTGCGGTGCGCACGCACAGGCGGGAGACCCCCAAGGCGACTCCTTGGTCTGTTTCAGGGTGGACCCCGGCTACCGCGAGGGTGTCGGGATCGACGGTGAGCCCCTCGATGCGCAACGCCCGGTGGAGCCCGGCCAGGTCACGGATTGCCGCGCTGGAGGGGAAGGTCGCACGCCAGCGTCCCGCCACCGGGGCGAGTTCATCGCGCTGGGCCTGCCAACGGGCGACCGCCGCGGTCTCCCGGCGTTGCTGGGCGGTCTTTTTCGCGAGCAGCGACCAGCCCTGCACGGCTGCCAGGAGCAGCAGTAGGGCGGCGATGCCGGCAGCTACGGTGTTCAGCCGGGAGCGATCGACGGGGATCATGGGCGTCGTCCCTCCAGGTGAAAGATCCGGTAGGGGCGGGGCTCGCCGCGCACCGGGAGGGTGAGGTCGCGATGGCGGTCGAGGGTCAGCTCCCAGCCGCCGAGGGCCAGCGCCTGGAGGATGCCCGCGCCCTGCTTCAGGCCGGAGGCCTCTCGCCGGGGCAGGGCCAGCTCCAGTTCCAGCGCCGCCTCGCCGAGAGTGGGCTGGGCCGCCAGATGGACGGAGCGGAGGATGGCGCCATCGAGCCGGGCGGTGGCGGCGAGGATCGGCCCGAGGGCCGACAGCCCTTGGTTGGTCTCGCCGCTCGAATCCAGGTAGCGGCGCATCGCCAGCAGGCGATCGAGGCTCACCGCGAGGGCGGCGGCGCCAACCCGTTGGGCGCGGAACTGGGTGACGGCCGCCTGATAGCGCCACTGGCCGATGCCGAGGGCCGCGGCATAGGCCACTACCCCCAGCACGATCAGCAGCAGGGGGAGCGTATGACGCCGCCCCTGCGGACGCCGGGCGCGCAAGGGACCGTATTTGATCCGCGCCAGGGGCGCCTCGCCGACGTGCTCGATGCCCGCCAACGGCGGGAGGGGGGAAGCCGTCACCACCTGCCAGCCGTCGCCGGGGAGGGTGGCACGTACGGCCTCGATGTGATCAGCCAACGCCCGCTCGAACCGGTCGTCGGAACGGGGCGGCAGCATCGCTTCCTGGCATTGGAACAGCGCCCCATCCCGAAAGGCATACGCCTCGATGTTGCTCTCCCCGTGGTTGGGGGCGAAGCCGGCGACCAGCAGGGTGGGGGATCGTTGGGACATTCCCCAACGGAGATAGCCATCCACCGCCAGCGCCACACGACGGTGGCCCGCGACCGCGGCGACCGCCTCGTTCCGCAACCAGACGGCCAGCGGCGCACCTCGCGCCACCTGCCGATCCCGCTGCTGGACAAAGCCGGGGCCGGGATCGCTCCCGTCGCGGTCCACTAGCACCAGATCCCCGCAGAGCAGCAGCGGGCGGCCCGCCTCCAGCGCCCCGCAATCCGCCACCGTGCCCACGACCTGCGGCTCAACGACCTTTCGGCGGGTGCGGCCGGGAAACGAGGGAAGCCGGCTCATGTCCCCCTCCCCATCGCCTGCCCGAGCGCCCCGAACTGGAGCGCATAGATGGCAAGAAAGAGCAGCCCCACCAGCCCGGCGGCAAAGAGCATCGCCACCAGTTGCAGCCCGGCAAAGAGCCGCTCGACGATCCGCGTGCCGCCCTCGATCAGCCGCGGCGCCACCTCGGTGAGGTGACGGTCGAGCCGCCCGGTTTGGTGGGCGAGCGCGAAGGCGTGGACCAGATAGAAGGGCCACGCCCGGCGGGGATCGTCCGGCGCGGTGCGCTCCGGGTCGGCGGCCCCCTCCAACCCGAGCCGCTCCACCTCGCCGGCCATCCGTTCGACCCCGGCGCGCAGGGCCGGCGGAAGGGTCTCGGCGGAGAGCCGCAGCATCCGCGGCAGCTCGAAACCGCCGGTGGCGTGGAGCAGGGCCAACTGGTAGGCCCACAGGCCGAAGTGGAGCTGGCGCAGGCCGGGGCCGACCAGGGGCCAGCCCACCACCAGTCCGACCAGCTCGCCGCGAAAGGCGGGATCGCGCAGGCGGCCAGCGAGCCACAGGCCGCCGACCACCAAGCCGGCGGCGGCCGGCCACCCCCACTGGAGGAGCAGGGCGTGGACCTCGCCGCTCAGTTGCGCGATCCCGGAGTCCGTCGCGCCCACGCCGCGGGCGATGCGCGGGATCACCCACAGCAGGATGAGGAGCCCCGAGGCACAAGCGGCGGCGACAATCCCGGCGGGGTAGGCGAGGCGCCACGCCATGCGGGTGATCCGCCGGCCCTGGACCAGCCGTTCGCGGATGCGCCGGCACACCTCGGGCAGGCGGCCGGCGTGCTCGCCCGCCTCGACCGCGGCGACCAGCGGCGCCGGCCACCAGCCGGAGAGCTGGGCGGCCAGGGACGAGCCGGCGCGCAGTCCCTCGGCGATGGCGCCCCACTGGTCGGCGTGGCGCCGCGAGGCGAGGCGGGGGAGGTTGGCCACCGCCGCGGCGAGCGGCACCCCCGCCTCCAACTGCTCGGCGAGCGCCCCGGCGGCCTCCTCGATCTCGTGGCCGCTGGCTGGCCTGACCGTTTTGATGGGGTTCAGGCCCATAACGCCTCCCAGGCGATCACCCCCTCGGCGATCAGCGCAAAGGCGCTCTCGAAGAGGTTCAGCGAGCGCAGTTCCCCCAACGCCAAGCGCTCCACCGGATCGTCACTGAGCAGCAGGCGGCGCACCGCCGGGGTGACCCGCAGCACCTCGGCCAGCGCGGCGCGGCCGGTATAGCCGTGGATGCACGCCGCGCACCCCGCGCCGGCCACGCCGACCTGTGCGGGGAGCGTCACCGACGCGGGATCGACGCCCCGCTCCTCCGCGGTACTTTCCCAATCAGAGCGATCAGCTTCAGTCAGAGGCCGCAACGTCCGGCAATCGGGACAGAGGCGCGGCACCAGCCGCTGCGCCACCAGCAACCGCAGGGCGTTCGCGAGCGGAAAGCGTTGCTCGGGCGTCACCATCAGCATCAGCCGCTGGGCGCCGTCCACGGTGTCGTTGGCGTGGAGGGTGGTGGCCACCAGGTGGCCGGTGATCGCCGCGTGGCCCGCGGTCTCGGCGGTGATCCGGTCGCGCACCTCGCCGATGCCGATGATGTCGGGGTCATGGCGCATCAGGGCGCGCAGGCCGATCGGGTAGGCCTCCGCCCCCAGGTGGGCCGGCACCGAGAACTGGCGGATGCCGGGGAGCACCTCCTCCACCGGGTCCTCCAGGGCGATGATCTTGCGGGTGCCGCCGTGGTGGGCATCCAGCTCGCCGAGGAGCGTGCGCAGGGTGGTGGACTTGCCGCTGTTGGTGCCGCCGACCACGCAGACGATGCCGTCGCGCTGGTGGCCGACCAGGTGGCGCAGCGCCGCCTCGGCCTCGGCGGGGAGATGCAGGCCCGCCAGGCGGTGCGCCTCGCGGCCACGGGTGCGCCGGGGCACCAGGCGCAGGCTCGCGCTGATCAGCTCCCGCGCGTCACCCGGCAGCGAGCGGGGGAGGAAGGAGCCGCGGATGTGGGTCTCGCTGGAGAGGCCCTGGTAGTAGATCTCGCCGTCGGCCGGTTGCAGCAGCCGGCCGCCGCGGGCGTTGGCCCCGGCGCGGGCGAGGAGGAAGCCGCGGATCTCGTCGTAGCGCTCGGCCGAGAGCCGCGGCACCGCCTCCAGGGGGCGGAGCAGACCGGCGATGCGGCAACGCACCTCGGCGCTGCCGTCGGCGAGCGGCCAGATGTCCAGGTCGTCGGCGCCCAGCGCAAGCGCCGCGTCGAGCAGCCGGGAGAGGAGGCGCTGGGCGTCGCCCGTCGCCTCGGCGGCGCGCCAGATGCGCGCCTGCATCACCCCGTCGCCGGTGGTCGTCCCCTCCGCCTCGTCGCCGGCCTGGCGGGTGACCGTGATCCAGGGGCGGGCGCCCACCGCCCAGTGGAGCGCCTCGTGGCGCCCGGCCAGGGCCGAGCGGAGCGGATCGCGGCGGCGGGCGAGGCGGCCGAGCTGCTGGAAGCCCTCCAGCCGCTCGATCTCGGCGAAGACCAGCAGGGCCGCCCCCTCGCCGATTTGCAGCAGTACCGCATCAAGTTCGTCGCAGCGCCGGGCGACCGCCGGCTCCTCCATCAGGGGGTGACGGTACAGCCCTTCCACGGTCCCGGTGAGGTAGGGGAGACGGCGGTGGAGGGCAAGGAGGCGCTGCATGCCCTCGCGCACGGCGGGGAGGCGTTCGGCGAGCCAGGCGAGGGTGCGGAGGTGGGTGGGCTTCTCGCGGAGCAGACGCTCCTTGGTTACCTCGTCGCACAGGCCGAGGTGGACGGCGGCCTCTCCACTGCGCAGGCCGCGGATCGACAGGGCGTCGCGGGCGATGGCGAGCAGCGATTCGGGCGGTTCCGGCCAGCCCCAGGATTGGACCAGGGCCTCCGGGGTCTGGGTAAAGAGCGGGGTGGGGGCGGTCTCGGTTTCGGTTTCGGTCGCAGCCATGGCTCAACGCTCCACGGCGAGGCGGGCGGCGACGCGGATCGGGGTGCCGGTGACACTCAGCAGATCGGTGCGGGCCACCAGGTAGAGGACGCGGAGCGCGCCCTCGTCGCGCAGGTTGACGGTGATGGGATGGCCCTGGCGATTGTGCAAATCGTCACAGCCGAGGGGGAGGCCATCCCAAAGGTGGATGCCGGTGCAGCCGGAGGCCGTACCGCTGTAGCCGGCCAAGGCGGGGAGGGTGGCAACGCCGCCCACCGCGACCCCGGTGGGAAACTCACCGTGGGCGGTGTGGTAGTCGGCGATCCGCCGCAGCGGGGCGGTGAGGGCGAGGCGCTGCTCGGCGAGTTCGGTCGGCGCGTCGGCGCGGCTTTCGCCTCGCCACCAGTGGGCGTCATCGCCGCCGCACCAGTCGGTCGCCGTGGTGAAGGTGCCATCCCCGCAGGTGTTGCCTGAGAGAAAGGCGGAAGCGTCGTTCCCCTTCGTCGGGTCGAGCGCATAGACCCCCGCCCGCTCGAACCGCCATACGCCATCGGAGAGACCACCGGCGACGGCGTAGCGAACCGCCTCGGGATCGACGTAGCGCAACTGCGTCGCATCCGCCGTGGCCATCAGCACCGCGAGCGAGGCGGGATAGGAACCGTTCGCTTGGCGATACGCCTCCACCGCACTGGCCACACGACGCACCTCGACCGCCCGCGCCGCCGCCTCGTCGTGCGCGGCCGCCGCATGCAGCGCCGATACCTGCCCCTGGGCGACCGCGGTGAAGAACACCGCCAGACTGGCCAGCAGCAGCGCCAGCATCAGATCGGGAACTCCAGGGTGAGGGTATGGAAGCCGCCCAAGTCATTGCTGTGTTGCACCGGCCCGGAGGTGACGCTGGTGCCACTGGCGAAGGGGGCCTCCGAGTGGGCCGCCCAGATCAGCTTGACGATGCGGGTCGGCACGTTGCTCAGCGCCACCTGGGCGGTGAAGGCGTCGGGGGTTGTCAGCGTCACCGGGTAGCCCTCCAGGGTGTAGGCCCCCGCCGAACTGCCGGCCACCGGGTCGGTGGTGGTCACCAGCGCGGTGGTCAGCGGGGCGAAGCCGCCGGTCTCGTAGCGGTCGCGGTAGGCGTCGGAGACCATCGGGCGGCCCTGGACCAGCACGTCGAGCATCGTGTTGTTGGCCGCCGGCACTGGGGATGCGGAGGCGACCTTGGTGGTGCGGAACTCCTGGGCCATCAGCGAATGGGTCGAGGCCAGCTTGGCGGCGACGGTATAGATCTTTTGCGCCGAGGCCTTGTCGATCATGCCGACCAGCGTCGGCGCGGCCAGGGCGCCGAGGATGCCGATCACCGTGACCACGGCGACCAGCTCGATCAGGGTGAAGCCGCGGCGGCGGCACGGAAGAGGAATATGGCGCTTCACAGGGATGCTCCTATGGTTCGGGAACTCAGATGGGGAAGAGGAGGTTGCTGCCCGGCGCGCCGGGGGCGCTGCCGAGGGAGAGGGCGCGGTACAGGCGGAGCGCCGCGGCGTGGGGCGGCTGGTCGGCGGTGGAGCCGTCGCTCGCCGCCGGGTCGTAGTCGCGGCAGTAGGCGATAGCGCCACCCCAGGCGGTGACGGCGAACTCCCCCCGGGCGAGGCCCACCTGCTGGATCACGTTGACGTTGCCGGCGGCGAGGTCGTACCAGCCGTCGTGACACCCCTCGTTGGTCACCGGGTTGGCCCCCGAGAGGTGGGGTGCGCCGGCGCCGTTGGGGCTTGGATAGTGGTTGGTGGGATCGCCCGCCGCGGCGGCGAGCCGCCCGGCCTGGGCGAACTCGGCCAGCGCCCGGCGCAGCCCGCCGATCCGGCGCAGGGTCTCGGCGAGCATCCGCTTCTGCTGGGGCAGGGTGGAGACGAAGACCGGCAGAAAATCGCTTCCGGTCACCGTCCAGGCGGTGTGGTTGGCGGCGGTCAACGCGGGGGAGTCGCCGGGGAGCCCCCCGTTGCAGGGCGACGCCTGGGGGCAGGCGGTCTGGTGGATCGCCGCGAAGTCGTAAGTGAGGGTGGCCAGCGGCCCCGACTGGAAGAAGACCGGCACGTTGGCGGTGAGCCCGCTGACCCGCTGATAGACCCGCACATTGGCCGAGGCCGAGCCGTCGTGGTTGACGAGGACGGTGTTGAGGCCGGTCGCCCGCAGGTGCTGCGCGAGCGCGGTATTGGCGGGGTCGAGCAGGGCGGAGTGAGCAGCACCGCCGCTGTAGGGGGCGGGGAAGGTGCCGAGCGGCGTCTCCTGCCGGGCGTAGGCGAGGAGCGCCGAGGCGATCCGCTCGTGGTCGCGGCGGATCGTCGCCCGGTAGGCCTGCTCCTGCGCCGCGCTGAGGCTGGTGATCGCCGAGAAGACCAGCGGGGTGAGGAGGGTGACCAGCAGCAGCGCCACCACCATCTCCATCAGGGTGAAACCGGAAACGCCCCTCACGAGGCGCCGCCCTTGGGACTCACCCGCACCTGGAGGGCGAAGAAGTAGGTGGCGTGGCGCCCGGAGGTCGAATGGCGGCCGGTGAGCCAGGCGAACGGGCCGTCGAGGGTGCCGGGTAGGCCCGAGGCGGAGGTGCGCGTCTCCCGTTCGCTCTGGCCGCCGAGCACGATCAGGTCGCCGTCGCGCAGCAGCACCTCGCCGGTCACCGTCTGGCGGCCCACCAGGGGGATGGTGGTGCGCACCGTGCGCCCGCCGTCGCCGGAGAGGAACTGGTCCAGCTCCAGGCTGCCGGTCTGCACCCGCTGGTCCAGCTCGATCTGCGCCCGCACCAGCCCGGTGGTGGGGTCCCAGCGGGGATTGACCCGCAACTGGGTGCCCAGCTCCACCGGCACCAGGTTGTTCTGGGTGCCGACGGCGGCGCCGCTGTCGCTGCCGTTGGTGGTCTGGGCGACGTTGAGGTAGTAGGTGGTGCGCAGCTTGGAGAAGCGCCCCGGCACGCCCGAGGTGGTAGCCACCAGGGGGCGCTGGAGGATGGTCACCTCGCCCGCCTCCTCCAGGAAGGCGGAGAAGAGCTGGAGCGCCGAGTGGTCCCCCTGGTAGGCGAGGCCCGCGGCGGTGGCGGGGAGGGAGTCAGTACCCTCCAGCGGCAGACCGCTGGAGGGGAGGCGGAGGGTAACGCCGCCGAGGACGTTGTTGATCACACCGAAGCCGTAGCGGCCGCCCGCCCAACTGGTGATCGCCTGCAGGTCGATACCGGCGTCGTTGCCCTGCTCCTCGGAGAGCAGGATCACCCGCCCCTCGAAGGTGATCATGGTGTTGTATTGGGCCTGGACGCGGGTGAAATAGGCGTCCAGCTCGTCGAGCAGCCAGCGGGGGGCCTGGACCCACACCGCGCCGGTCTCCGGGTTGACCGAGAAGCGGCCGACCCGCTGGTCGTCGAAGAGGCAGTCGGCCTCGGCTGTGGGTGCAGGAGCAGAAGGTGGGGGAGACATCCCCGAAGAGGGCGGCAGTCCGAAGGCGGTGCCCATCGCCACCGGATCGGTGGCCGACGCGGCGCACGGCGTAAGGCGGGTGAGACGCTGCTCCAGCTCCTCGCGGAAGGAAGTCCACACGTCGTCATGGGCGGTGATGGCGTTGCCGCCCCCATCACTCCCCTCCGAAGTGGTCGAGGCATTGGCAGTCGCCCCCGTTGCTCCGGCCGCCGCGCTCGCGTCACCGGTAGATGACGTGGAAGAAGACGCCCCGCCCGCATTCCACGACGCGGTGCGATTCCCCAGGTTCAGGGTCCAGGTCCGCGCCGGTAGCGGCACGACCTCCACCACGCGGCGGACATCATCAATCCGGTAGTCGAGTCCCATCCCGCCGAGCAGCACCCGCAGGGCGGTCTCCGCATCGACCTGGGCAACGCCGAGCCCGGCGTAGGTGAAGTGCTTCATCGGCAGGGTGGAGGTGAGGGTAATTCCCTCGGCCCGCAGCATCCGCATTACCGCCTCGCCGCCGATCGGCGCCTGAACCCGCAGGTCGCCCACCTGAATGCGGTGGAGCCAGCGGTGGGGCGCCTCCTCCGGCTTCGGAGCAGCGGCGGGCACGTAGGGCACTCCCTCGACCACCTCGTGATTGCTCACCGCCGGGAGGGCGGAGGGCTCGGCTCGTAACTGGGCCAGGGCATCGGCGGGCGGGGCATCCGAGGGAATCTGCGGTGCTACGCAACCGGCCATCAGCAGCGGGACCAGCACCGGGAGGGCGAGGCTACGGCGCATGGACCACCTCCCTTTGGCAGGTCGTGCCCGGCGGCACGACCCGCAGCGTCTGATTGACGGGGTAGATGCAGAGCTTGAGGGGGTAGCCTCGGGCCAGTTCGGCGGACAACGCGGTGACGTCGGCACCATGAACCCCGTAGGCGTGACGGACCCGGAAGTCGGTACCCTCGGGCAGCTCCCAGACCGGCTCGGCCCACTGGTGCTCCGCGGCAAGGCGGACAAGGTTGTCGCGGAAGGAGCCTTCACGCACCGTCCAGACCTGGGGAACGGAAGTAACCTCCGACGCAGGAATCGGATCAGGAGCGGGCGGAGTGGATGCCTCGACGTTATCCGGCGTCGAGGACTCAACTGCCTCCACAGTTCCGCCGGACTCGGAAATCAGCTCCGCATAGCCCTCCACCGGCTCGAACGAGATCAGCCGGTGCACCGGGTCTACCACCGGCCGATAGGCGGGCGCCACCAGCATGGCCACCGCCTGATCGAGCCGAATCCGGCGGACGGAATGGTGGGGCGCCGGCACCGGCAGCGTCAGCAACCGCCCCATGGCCCCGTCGGCCCGAATGTCCCGCGGCAGCCGATAGCCCGCAGGACGGAGCAATAACGTGAGGGCCTCCCCGATATCCCGCACCGACGAGGCAGGAAGTGAAAGATCGACGACCGCCCCAAGCGGATCGATCTGCTCGGCGGTCGGCAAGGGACGCACCTCGAAGTAGCGCGCCGCGGCCGGTGCCGCCACCAAGGGCGTCACCAGCGAAATAAAAAGAAGCCAGCCCGTACAGGCGGGGCGGACTGGCCGGGCAAAGGCCCGTAGGGGTTCCGAAGACATGGCCCCAGGAGACCAAAACCGCGCCACGGGCGGAACGCATCCAAACGCCGAGTTCTCGGCAATGCGGTTTCACGCGAAGGAGAGGAAAACGGAACGGGCGGAGAAGGGCGGAAGGGGAACGGCGCCTGCCGAAAGGGCCGTCCCGCGCCTATAATGGCGCGGGACGATTAAGGGCCAACGGCAAGGGGAGAGGCGAAGGGAACAGGGGTATCAACGGGAAGGAAATGAAAGGGGGAACGGGCCGTTGGAAATTGGACCAACTTTTTCCCAATAATATTTGATGGAATTCTCCGTCGCTCCCAACGCACCCATAGGACGTGCGCATGAATTGGATGAAAATAAACCAATCGTTTGGTTGTAAAAAAGGGGGCCAGCTGTTC
>NZ_BAAHXB010000020.1:0-68599 GCF_054657215.1 Endothiovibrio diazotrophicus | reverse complement strand
CCCTAGGCCGCGATCACGACGGAGTGAGGCGCCTCGATTTGGCAGGCGGCAGGAACGGACATGGCGCCCGGCTTCCGCATCCTGCTCACGCCCAGTACCTACATCCCTGTAGGCAATCGCGGCCTTAGGGGCCGCTCCTACATTCGGGGGACGTCGCGCCGGCACCCGGCTGCGTCGATGGCGTGCAGGTACCGTTGCCCTGACCGTCGGCGCTACCGCACCGACGCGAGCGGGGGTAGCAGACCCCGATGCGGCGATTGATCCTTCCGAACGGGATGTCCCGTTCGGAAGGCGCAGCGGATAGCCGAGCGCGCGGTGGCTGCGTTCAGCAACGGCGCGCACGGCGCGCCCTATAGGGCGGCCCGCGGCCGCCGTGTCGAACGGAGGCAGCAACCGAAAGGCCTCCGCCGTCAGTCCCGGGCATTCCCCACGTCATTCAACGTGGAAATACTCAAAGGTAGGCATCGATTTCAACGAAATCGATCTGCTCCGCCGAGAGATACCGCTCGGCGTAGTGGCGATAGACCCCGCCGGTGAGAAACAGCGCGAACAGGTCGGGATCGATGTGCCCCCCATCGCGCATCGAGGCCATGATGCGCAGCGCTTCACTCAGCGACTTGGGCCGTTTGTAGGGGCGGTCGGAGGCGGTCAGCGCCTCGAAGATGTCGGCGATCGCCAGGATCCGCGCCTGTACCGGCAGCTCCTCGCGGCGCAACCCGCGCGGGTAGCCGCTGCCGATCATGGTCTCGTGGTGGCCGCCGGCGATCCGCCCGACCCCGTCGATCCCCGCCGGGAAGGGGAGCTGGTCGAGCATCAGGATGGTGTGGATGATGTGCTCGTTGACCTTGAAGCGCTCCTCGGCGGTCAGCGTGCCGCGGGGGATGCGCAGGTTGTGGAGCTCGCCCAGGTTGTAGAGCGACTCGGGCACCGGGATGCGGAAGCCGTGGCTCCCCGGGGCGTAGGCCAGCGGGTTCTCCGCCGAGCGTGGGATGATGTGCTCCGGCTTGTCGCCGAGCAGCCGCTCCTCCACCGGCAGTGCGGGCGCCGGCACCCCTTCCAGCCGCTTGCGCTCCCCCTCGGAGAGGCCGAGGCGGTCGTCGAAGTGGCGGCGCCAACGGCGTTCGCCGATCGCCTCCAACCGGGCTACCCGCCCCTCGTCCATGAACTCGCCGCCGATGTTGCACTCGGCGACGAAGGCGAAATCGTCGTGGAGCTGCGCCACCCGGGCCTCATAGGCCCGCTCCAGCACCCCCGGCTCCCACTCGCCCGCCAGCCGCGCCTTCAGGTAGTCGATGCGACAGTCGCGCAGCATCACCTCGAAACGGGTACGGATCTCGTGGATGCGATTGTAGATCGTCTCCAGCTTGGTCGCCTTGTCGACCACGTATTCCGGGGTGGTCACCTTGCCACAGTCGTGGAGCCAGCCGGCCAGCTCCAGTTCGCGCCAGCCGTTCGCGTCCAGGTCGAAATCGGCCAGCGGCCCCTCGCGGGTCGCGCAGGCGACGCGGGCCAGTTCGTTGGTGATCTCCGGGACCCGCTCGCAGTGGCCGCCGGTATAGGGGGACTTGGCGTCGATGGCGGCGGCGATCAGCTTGACCACCGCGTCGAACAGCGCCCGCTGATCCTCCACCATGCGCTCCAGCGCGCGCTGCGCCTCGACCAGCTCGCGGGTCCGTTCGGCGACCCGCTCCTCCAGCCGCTCGGCGTGTTCGGCGAGTAGCTGGTGGGCCTGCGCCAGCTCCTCCTGCTGGCGGCGGATCCGCCCGTTGGCGCTGCGCAGCTTCTCCTCGTTGCGGTCGCTCATGCGCACCAGGCGGCGGCTCTGGCCGAGCAGCTTGCGGTAGCCCTCGAGCAGCGCCGGGTAGCCGGCGGCGAGGTCGCCGCCGTCGGCGAGCAGCGCCTCGCCCGCCGCCGCCAGGGTCTGCTCGTCGGCGAAGGGGTCGAAGGCCGCGGTACCACTCATCGATCGGCGTCCCCGACGGGGATCGGCCGCGCCTCGAAACGGGCGTGGCGGAGCTCTTCGGCGAACTCGCCGCCCAGTTCCTCCAGGTGGTCGTCGTCCTCCTCGTAGGCCCAGGTGATGAGCACCCGGTTGCCCGCGCCGGCGGCGCGGTCGAGGGCGTCGAACAGCCCCATGAAGACCTTCGCCGAGGAGCTGTTGAAGTAGATCAGCTCGAAGTCGAAACGGATCTCGGCGTCGAAGCAGTCGCCCAGGTGGTGGTTGAAGCGCTCCAGCAGCGGGCCGTAGAAGGCGTTGACGTCCTCCGGGTAGGACTCGCCGCGCAGCGCGAAACGGTTGGCCGCGAAGTCGAACGCCACCGCGGGGGCGCGCTCGGAGGCGGCGATGGTGATCGGTTCCATGGTTGCTCTCTCCCCCCGCCGGCGGGGCGGGTCAAACGTAGGCCTTGAGGCAGAAGTAGGCGGTCTCGTCGTCCACCGTGAAGAAGTCGTGGGTGAAGCCGCGGCGGGCGCGGCGGGCGATGTCGATGAAGCCGACCCCGGCACCGACGCTCCCCTCCGGCACCGCGCCGCGCAGGGTCTCCTTGTAGAGCGCCTTGAGGGCGTCGTGGTCGAGGCCGCGGATGCGGTGCAGCGACCGGTCGAGACGCTCGACGTCGGCGCGGCGGATCAGGTTGGCGCAGGAGACGAAGTGGCGGTCTCCCTCGCGGCCGACGGTGAGCACGCCGTAGCGCAGGCTCTCGCCCGCGGCCCCCGGCGGCGGCTCGCGCTCGGCGGAGTAGCGGATGATGTTCTGCACCTGCTCGACGAAGATCGAGAAGAGCCCCTTCACCGTGTTGCGGTCGGCCGCCTCCAGCTCCAGCTTGCGCCGGATCGCCCCGCCCACCCCGGCGAGGATCTCTTCGGTGAAGTAGCCGCTGTAGCAGAACACCACCCCCTGCTCGCGCAGGCGGTTGCGGAAGTCGTACATCTCCTCGGCCAGCATCAGCCCGCTCCCCCCTCGGTAACGGAGCGGAAGCCGAGCACGGCGACATCGTCGCGGCGCGCCTCCTCCCCTTGATAGTCGATCAACGCATCACGAATTCGCTCGCGCCGGCGCTCCATCGGCTCGTCACCCAGCGCCTCCAGCAGGGCGGTAAAACGCCGTTTGCCGAACATCCGGCGGCGCATCCCACCCACCTGGTCGAGCAGACCGTCACTGGTCAGGTAGCAGGTGGCCCCGGCGACCTCGATCCGTTGCGCGGTATAGCCCGGATCCTCCGGCAGATCGCGATAGCCCAGCCCGCGACGGCGACCGGGGATCACCTCCGCCGCGTCGTCGCGCACCACGAACAGGTCGAAGCGCGCCCCGGCGAAATGGAAGCCGCCGTCGGCTGCGAGGTAGCAGGCACCCAGCTCCAGCCCGTCGTCGGCCCCGTCGGCCCCCTCGCGGCGTAGCGTCCGCCGCACCTCGCGGTGGGCGGCGAGCAGCAGGCCGGCCAGATCCCCCGGCAGGGTCGCGGTGCGTGCCCGCTCCAGGGCGCCGTGGGCGATCAGGGTCATGAAGGCGCCGGGCACGCCGTGGCCGGTGCAGTCGCCGAGCAGCAGCAGGGTGCCGTCGCCCCAATCACCGATCCAATAGAAGTCGCCGCCGACCACGTCGCGCGGCTCCCACAGTACGAAGTGTTCCGCCAGCCGCCGCTCGAATGCCGCCCGCTCGGGCAGGATCGCCCGCTGGATGTTGGCGGCGTAGTGGATGCTGGAGGCGATCACCTCGTGGGCCTCGTGCAGATCGCTGAGCAGCCGCCGGGTCTCGGCATGGCGCGCCTCGCGTTCGGCGACCCGCGCCACCTCGCTCTCCAGCATGGCGTTGTAGCGGGTCACCACCCGGCCGATCTCATCCTCGCTGCGCCACGCCACCGGTTCGGCGACGTTGTCCCGTTCGAAGCGTCCGATCGCCTGCACCAGGCGCACCAGCGGACGGTTGATCAGCAGGTAGAAGACCGTCCCCGCGGCGATCAGCACCGCCAGCGCGATGGCCGCCGAGAACAGCCCGAGCACCGCGAACTCGTGGAGCAGCGTCGACTCGATCTCCTCGACGCTGAAGCGGAAGGCGAAGTAGCCGCCGGGGCTCGCCGCCGAGGGGAGCCGCAGCGGCTCGCCCGCACGCTGCATGCGCTCGCAGGGGATCGGCCAGAACACCGCCGGCGGGCCGGCGGCGGCGGTGTGATAGTCGACGCAGAGCAGGTAGGGGAAGGCGCCGAACAGCCCGAGCAGTTCGCGTGCCCGCCGCCGTTCGCCGGCCGCCAGTTGGGCGGCCAGGGTGGCATCGAGGCGGGTCGCCAGCACCCCGGTCACCGCCGCCATCTCGCCGATCAGCACGCGGTGGCGGAACGGGTGGTAGGCGGCGAGGACGGCGGCGCTGAGCAGCACCCCGGCGAGCAGGGTGGCGGCCAGGAACTTGCCGAACAGCCGCCGGCGCAGCAGGGCCAACACGGGAGCGGAGGGCGCGCTACGGCGCCATCTTCATCGCCTTCTCCACCGCCGCGCGCTGATCGACCAGCATCTGCACCACCCGGTAGTCGTCGCCGAAGCGGCGCACCAGGAAGTCGGCGGTGTGGCTGTCGCCGTTCTCGCTCACCAGATCGGAGCAGACGAAGTAGTCGTCGTTGTAGCTGAGCACCATCGGGTGGGTGTTGGCGGGATAGAGGGTGACCCGCTCGGCGCTCTTCGGGTCGACGTAGCGGTAGGCGCCGTCGAGGCTCACCCGGTCGAGGTAGTGGTGCATGGCGTTCTGCAGGTTGACCTGCACCTCGGCGGGGATCTCGCCGGCCACCGCGCCGCCGGCGAGCAGCAGCAGGGCGATCGCGTGATAACGCATCTTCATGGGACGTACTCCGTAGGTGGACGGGCCACGGCGAGCACCGCGGCGATACGGAGCATTATGGAAACGGCCGGCGGGGAGATTCTGGCAAGAATCTGACGAACGAAGGCAGTGGTCCGAGAGCGTCTGCCGGCATCCCGGATGCTGCCCCCGTTGACCACGGCGCGCGCGGCGCGCCCTATAGGGCGGCCTGCGGCCGCCGCTCTTCCCGCTGGCACCCCAAGCGCGGGAAGAGATCGGCCGTGAATCTCGAATCGCCTGGCAATCCGACAGGCTGCTAGACCCTCTTCAGGCCGCCCTCGAAGGCATAACCGGCGCCGTAGATGGTGCGGATCGGGTCGCCGTGGGGGCGCAGCTTGCGGCGCAGGCGGTGAACCAGGCTGTCGATGGACGAGCCGGTGTCCTGGGCGTGGTCGAGGTCGCGGGAGATCCCCTGGTCCGGGGCATCGGCGAAGGCCGCCAGCAGCACGCTCTCGCGGTGGGTGAGCGGGATCACCGCGCCGCTCGGGGCGTGCAGTTCTCGGCGCGCGGGAACCAGGCACCACCCCTCGGCACGCTCGCCGGGGGGATGGAGACGCTGGTGGACGCCGCTCACCACCGCCGCCACCTCGACCAGCGGCACCGGTTTGACCAGATAGACGTGGGCGCCGCTCCGCCAACCGGCGAGGCGGTCCTCCAGGCGGTCGCGGGCGGTGAGGATCACCAGGCCGAGCGTGGCCTGTGCCGCGAGCCGGCCGGCCACCTCCAGGCCATCGCCGTCGGGGAGTCCCAAGTCGAGCACTACCACGTCCCACGCCTCGCTCGCCAACGCCTCCTCCAGCGCCGCCCGCGCGGCGACCCCGCGAGCGGCCATGCCGGCGGCCCCCAGATAGAGCACCAGGTCGGCGTTGAGGTCGGGGTCGTCCTCGACCACCAGCACGCGGATCGTCGTCACCGCAAAAACTCCGGACAGCTATTCGACACCCCGGGACTCATCGGCATCATCAACCCATTGAAAGCGTTATCAACCGCAGATTAACGCAGATTGGCGCAGATCAACGGGCAAAAAATCTGCGTCAATCTGCGTTAATCTGCGGTTCAATTCGCTCTTCAACTACGACTCCGGCAGGATCAGGGTGAAACGGCTGCCGCCGCCGGGCCGGGCGGCGGCGCGCACCTCGCCACCGTGGGCCTCGGCGATGCGCCGCACCAGATAGAGGCCGAGCCCCGCACCGGGGGTGCCGGCAGTGTGGCCGCCGCGCCAGTAGCGCTCGAAGAGGCGTTCAGGTCTGTCGATGCCGAAGCCGCGGTCGGTTACCGCTACCCACTGCCGTCCGTCGTCCCGCCCCACCTCGACCTCCACCGAACGTTCGTCCGGGGAGTATTTCAGCGCATTGTCCACCAGGTTGGCCAGGGCCACCCGCAACAGCCCGGGGTCGGCGGTGAGCGGCGCCAGCCCGTCGGCGGCGACCAGCCGCAGCCGCCGCGCACCCGCCTCACCGAAGCTCTCCGCGACCACCTGCGCCACCTCCGTCAGGGAGAGCGGACGCGGGCCCCTGGCGCTCCGGGCTGAGGCTCTGCTCGACCAGCCGGTTGAGCCGCTCCACCGCGCCGTGGATGGCGTCGTAGCGGCGCGCGGTCTCGTTGCGCCGGCCGTCGTCCAGGTGCTCCAGCACGGTGGCCGCCGAGTCGATCACCGCCAGCGGGGTCTTCAGTTCGTGGAACAGCATGGCGATGAAATCGGACTGCGCCCGCCGCGCCGCCCGCTCGCGCTCGACCGCCTCGGCGGCACGCCGCGCTGCGCGCTCGCTCTCCTCCTTGGCGCGCTTGATCCCGACCACCTGCGAGACCACCGTGAAGTGGAGCAGGATGAAAGTGAGGCCGGTGGTGAGCTGCACCCCGTAGAGGTCGCCGAGCATGCTCACGTGCCACCCCAGGGTGCCCAGCAGGGTGGGCCCGGCGCCGCTCAGGAAGACCACCATCACCAGCACCAGCAGCCGCCCCCGCGGCGCCCCCCGGTGCCACTGGACGAGCGCCGTGGCCAGCCCCGCCAGACCGATGAACACGGCGAACGACACCACCGGCCCGGAGAGCCCCCGCCAACCGCCGAAGGCCATCACCAGCGCCGCCGCAACTGCGATCAGACCGAGCCCCTGGCACAGCCGGGCCAGCCGCGGGAACACCTCGTCCATGTCGAGTATTCCGGTGAAGAAGGGGGCCAGCGAGGCGATGGTCAGCCCGAGCAGCAGCAGTTGCAGGCGGATCACCATCTCCGGCTGGTCGACCAGCAGGAACTGGCCGAGGTGGCCGTTGGCGACCAGGACGAAGGCGCCGCGAAAGAGCAGGTAGAGGGCGAACTCCAGATGGATGCGCTCGCGTAGCGCCCACCAGTAGAGGCCGTTGATCACCACCAGGACGAGAACGATGCCGTAGAACAGCCCGAACAGCAGGTCCTCGCCGGCCACCGTGCGATAGAGCGACGCCGTGGAATGGAGGACCGGGTAGGCGGCGAGATGGGCGCCGTGCCGGACGTAGAGGTAGAAGGTGCGCGGCGTGTCGGGCACCACCTCCAGGGCGAACAGCGCCACCCGGTCGGGGAGCGGCCGCCCCTCGGGGTGCTCGCTGCCGGCGCTGGCCGCCGACCAGCCGCCCTCGGCGGTGGGCCGGTAGAGCATCACCCGCCCCAGGTAGGCGGGGTGGACACGCAGCCACCAGCGGCTCGGTGTGCCCTGCGAACCGATCAGGGTGAAACGCAGCCACGCCCCGCGCAGCGGCCCGAAGCCGTCGGTGAAGTGGCCGGGGAGCGGCCGGAACGGCCCGGCCGCACCGGAGGCCACCTGTCCGATACCCAAGCGGCCGTCGGGGTCGGCGAGCAGCTCCAGGTGCCCGGCCAGCTCCACCGACTCCTGCCCATCGAGCAGCAGCGGTGCCGCCCCCGCCGGCAGGCTCAACAACAGCAGGCAGGCGATCCACCACCGCTTCATGAAATCTCCGGGGCGAACGCCCCCAAACGAGAACGGCGACCGTCGGGTCGCCGTTTAAACTCTAATGTATGGACATCGCAGGAGGTGAACGCAGGGTGTGCCGAGGTGTGAGGCGTACCGCTTTCCGACCGGTGCGCCTCCTGCCGTCGGCACACCCTACCCAACTCTTCAACGCCCGATCATCAAAAATCAGATTGAACCGCAGATTAACGCAGATGGACGCAGATTCCTTCCGTCTGAATCTGCGCCAATCTGCGTTAATCTGCGGTTGATAAAGCTTTCAATGGACTGACGACCTCGCCTCAGAAGTAATACGCCCCGCGCGTCAGCACCTTCGACATCACCTTCATCAACCCCTTCACCGGCAGCGGCAGCTTCGCGCCCCCGCCCTCCAGGGCGACGGTGGCGTGGTGCGCCTCGTCCTCCTTCATCTGCTGGAGGACCGCGCGGCTCTTGCCGTCCTGCGGCGGCAGTTGGCCGAGATGCTCGTCGAGGTGGCGGATCACCTGGTGTTCGGTTTCGGCGACGAAGCCGAGCGACCACTTGTCGCCGGCCAGCCCCGCCACCGCGCCCATGACGAAGGAGCCGGTGAACCAGAAGGGCCCGAGGAGGCTCTTGCGGCTGGAGAGTTCCTGCAACCGCCGCTCGGTCCACTCCAGGTGGTCGTTCTCCTCCAGGGCGGCGCGCTCCATGGCATCACGCACCTCGGGCAGCCGGGCGGTGAGCGCCTGGCCGGAGTAGAGCCCCTGGGCGGAGACCTCGCCGGCGTGGTTGACCCGCATCAGACCGGCCACGTGGCGCGCCTCGCTCTCCGACAACTCGGGCTCCTCGATCCCCTCGGCGGGGTTGGGGCGCTCGGTGAGGGTCGGTCGGCCGTAGATGGTGCGCAGGGCGTGGTCGACGTTGATCAGGAGGGTGTCGAAGGGGGTGTAGTGGCGCGTGTTCATGGGCGGAGAATACCCCCACGAACTGCGTGCCTCAAGTTACTCCGGAGGGGTGGATCCGGCGGAAGGCACCCCGGCTTCAGGTCAAAGGTGAAAGGTGAAAGGCAAAAGGTCAAAGGAAAGAGAAGCCGTGCCAACGCTGGCGCCATCCAGCGTCGAAGATCAATTGGTGCTGAACGAAGGGCCTTTTACCTTTAACCTTTGACCTGAAAATAGTGCCTCTGCTCCCCTGCGTTCACAGCCGCGCTATACCAATTGCCGCGCCAACAGCTCCAGCGGGTGCAGCACCTCCACCTCGATGCCCCGCTCGCGCAGCCCGGCGGCGAGGTGCAGCAGGCAACCGCGGTTGGACGAGACCAGATAGCGCGGGGCGAGCGCCGCCAGCGCGTCGAGCTTCTCTTCGCGCAGGGCGTCGGCGATCGTCGGCTGGCGCAGCAGATAGTCCCCGGCGGCGCCGCAGCAGCGCTCGTTGCCGGGCAGCGGTCGCACCTCGGCGCCGGGGAGCCGGGCGAGCAGGCGGTAAAGCGCATCCGCCCCCTTCAGCACGTTGCGCAGGCTGCACGGCTCGTGGACCAGCACCACGCCCACCACGGGGCGCAGCAGGCCGTCGGGCCACGCTGCCTCGGCGAGAAAGGCAAGGCAGTCGCGGTGGCGCGCCGCCAGCGCCTCGCCGGCCGCCCCCGCCCACTCGCCATACTCCGCGAGGTGGGCGCCGCAGCCGCTGTTCAACGAGAGCAGCGGCACCCCGTCGGGAAAGCCGGCGCTGTTGGCGGCGGCCAGCCGACGGGCGTTCCGGGTATCGCCGGCATGAGCATCCATCGCCCCGCAGCAACCTTGGCCCGGGGGGAGCTCCACCCGGTAGCCGAGGGCGGCGAGCAGCCGCCCGGCGGCAACCACCGCCGGGTGGTCGACCCCCTCCGCCAGGCAGCCGGCGAACAGCGCCACCCGCCCCCGCGGCACCCCCGCCGGAGCGAAGCCCGCCGGGAGCGCCGACGGCGCGGTGAACGGCGGCGCCAGCCGCTCCATCCGCTCGAGACCGAAGCGGCGCAGCAGACCGCTGGCGCGCAGTACCCGGCGCAGTCCGCTACGCTCGTAGAGGTGCGCCAGCCGCAGGTAGCGAATGCGGCGCCGCGGATTGGCCAGCACCCGGCGCAGCCGTGCCCCACCCCGAGCGCCGAGCAGCGCCCGACCGCCGTCGACGATCCGCCCGTAGCGCACCTTGGAGGGACACATCGCCTCGCAGGCACGGCAACCGAGGCAGCGGTCGAGACGCCCGGCGAGCGCCGCATCGGCCTTGAGCCGCCCCTCGGCCAGGGCGCGCATCAGGCTGATCCGCCCGCGTGGCGAGTCCCCCTCGTCGCCGAGCAGGCGGTAGGTGGGGCAGACCGGAAGACAGAGGCCGCAGAGGACGCAGCGGTCTGCCTCGCGAATGAGTTCGGATGGGTTCAAGATGGACCGGGGAGAGAGGGCCGGAAGGCCGTTGAACGGGGATCGGTTCCTTGCTTGCGGCGCGGGCGAGCCTTTATATTCTATCGAATCGAGAGCCATAAGGCAGCCATGAGCTATTATCGCCACCACGTATTCTTCTGCATCAACCGCCGCGACGACGGCTCGGCCTGCTGCGCCGACGGGGATGCCCGGGCCCTGCGCGACTACGCCAAGGGGCGCAGCAAGGAACTCGGCCTGGCCAAGCCCGGCGGCGTGCGGATCAACACCGCCGGCTGCATGAACCGCTGCGGCGAGGGGCCGGTGATGGTCGTCTACCCGGAGGCCGTCTGGTACCGCTACGCCAACCGCGACGACGTCGACGAGATTATCGCACGCCACCTGATCGACGGCGAACCGGTCGACCGTCTACGCATCTGAATAACGAAAACGACCCCCCCGGGTGGGAATCAGCATGAGTGCCCCTGCGGAAGGCCCCAACGCCGAACAACTGAAACGCTCCCTGGAGTTGCAGACCCTGCTCAACTCCATCACCGAGCGCATCCACGAGGCCGAGAGCTTCGCCGAGGTGCTGCCGGGGATCGAGCCCGACATGCTGCGCATCCTGCGCGGCGAGCGGATGACCGTCTACCAGCGCTCGCGCAACGAGCAGGAGATCGTCTCCAAGTTCAAGTCGGGCGCCGAGATCAAGGAGATCCGCGTCCCCCTCTCCACCACCTCGATCGCCGGCTACGTGGCGCTCACCCAGCAGCCGATCCGCATCGACGACGTCTACGACGCCGACGCGCTGAAGGCGATCCACCCCAACCTCCAGTTCAACATCAGCTTCGACAAGCAGACCGGCTACCGCACCCGCTCGATGGTGGTGGTGCCGATCAAGCACAAGGACGTGATGCTCGGCGTCCTCCAGGTGCTCAACCGGGTTGGCGGCGGCTCGTTCACCGACATCGACCTGCGCAACGCGCTGAAGATGGGCGCGATCATCGGCCAGAAGTTCCGCTACGACTTCCAGGGCACCAACGGCCCCTACGACCACCTGATCCTGAAGAAGAAGCTCACCCAGGAGGAACTCAACGGCTATATCCAGCGGGCGCCGAAGGAGAGGACCAACGTCGCCCACCTGTTGATCACCGAGGGACACATCTCGGCCGAGGAGGTGGGGGCATCGCTCGAGCACTACTACCAGGTGCCGTTCATGTCCTACGACCCGAACCTGGAGGTGCCCCGCGAGCTGATCAAGGGGGTCAACGAGGCCTACCTGCAGCGCCAGCTGTGGGTGCCGGTCTCGGGCAACGCCGAGGAGGTGGTGATCCTCATCGACAACCCCACCGACACCCAGCGCATCATGGAGGTGCAGCGGGTGGTGCAGGCGGCCAAGTACGTCTTCAAGGTGGGACTGCCCGACGACATCCTGCGCTACCTCGGTGTCGAGGTGGGGGGTGCCGACGACGGCGTCGGCCTCGACGACCTGCTCGGGCGGATGGAGGACGAGGTCGGCGAGGACATCACCGAATCGGTCGAGGACGAGAGCAGTGAGAACGACGCCACCATCATCCAGTTGGTCAACAAGATCATCATGGAGGCGTACAAACAGAACACCTCCGACATCCACATCGAGCCCAACAAGGGCAAGGCGCCGGCGGACGTGCGCTTCCGCGTCGACGGCGTCTGCCGCCGCGCGCTGCAGATCCCGGCGACCCACATCCGCCCGGTGGTGGCGCGCATCAAGATCATGTCCGGCCTCGACATCTCCGAACGCCGCAAGCCCCAGGACGGCAAGTGCGCGGTGCGCTTCAAGGGCAAGCCGGTGGAACTGCGCGTGGCGACGCTGCCCACCGTCCACGGCGAATCGGCGGTGCTGCGTATCCTCGCCGCCTCCAAGCCGCTGCCGCTCGGCGCCATGGGGCTCAACGAGCGCAACAACCGGCTGACCCACGACCTCACCTCCCACCCCCACGGCATCTTCCTGGTGGTCGGCCCCACCGGTTCGGGCAAGACCACCACCCTGCACGCGGTGCTCGGCAACATCAACGACCCGGGGCGCAAGATCTGGACCGCCGAGGATCCGGTGGAGATCACCCAGCCGGGTCTCCAGCAGGTGCAGGTGCTGCCGAAGATCGGTTTCACCTTCGCCGCCGCGTTGCGCTCTTTTCTCCGCGCGGACCCCGACGTGATCATGATCGGTGAGATGCGCGACAAGGAGACCGCCCACGCCGGCGTCGAGGCCTCGCTCACCGGCCACCTGGTCTTCTCCACCCTGCACACCAACTCCGCCCCGGAAACCGTCACCCGTCTGCTCGACATGGAGATCGACCCGATCTCCTTCGCCGACGCCCTGCTCGGGGTGCTCGCCCAGCGCCTCATGCGCACGCTGTGCAAGGAGTGCAAGAGCCCCTACCACGGCAGCGCGGAGGAGCACCGCTTCCTCAAGCTCCATTACGGCGAGCAGCACTGGGACGAACTGCATATCGTCGACCCCACGCCGGGCGCCGAGGGGCAACTGGTCAGCGAGGAGGAGATGAAGCAGGAACTCGCCAAGCTGGCGATCCTCAAGGAGATCCGCGAGGCGCTGGCCGAGGGGAAGGTGCTGGTCGAGGATGCCAACGGCAAGCGGGTGGCGCTACGCCCGGACGAATTGGAGAAGGTGAAGGGGCAGGTGACGCCGGTGGACCCGCGTCTGACCTTCATCCTGCACAAGGGCACCGGCATCAAGGGGGGCAGGCCGTGCGAGAAGTGCGGCGGCAGCGGCAGGGTCGGCAAGGAGGAGTGTTCCGCCTGCGCGGGACATGGCGTCACCGGCGGCAGCTCCTGCCCCAATTGCGGCGGCAGCGGCTACAAGGGACGTATGGGCATCCACGAGCTGCTCGAAAACAACCAGCACATGCGCGAGATGATCTACCGCAAGGCCACCGCCGCCGAGATCCAGGCCCAGGCGATGTCCGACGGCATGCGCACCCTGATGCAGGACGGCATCGCCAAGGTGCTCCAGGGGATGAGCGATTTCGAACAACTGCAGCGGGTGGTGGCCGGGTAGCCTTCACGAACCGATGTCACCGCCGGGCGAGTTTTCCAACCGCAGATTTACGCAGATGTGCGCAGATTGGTCTCTCAATTAATCTGCGTACATCTGCGGTTCACACTCTTTGTAAAGCAGTTGCCGGGCCCACCGCCCCTCAACGGAGACCCTCCCCGTGTTTCGACGCCACATCGTCCGCATCGGCCTGAGCCTGCTGGTCACCCTGCTGGTGATCGCCGCCGACATCTTCTACCAGTTGCCGATCCTCCAGCGCCTGGAGCACATCGCCTACGACACCCGGCTCAAGCTGACCCTGCCCGGCGGGGTCGATAAGCGGGTGGTGATCGCCGACATCGACGAGCGCAGCCTCGCCGTCGAGGGGCGCTGGCCCTGGCCGCGCAACCGCCTGGCCAGGCTCCTCGACCAGCTCTTCGACCACTACGGCATCGCCGTGCTCGGCTTCGACGTGGTGTTCGGCGACGAGGACACCGGCACCGCCCTCGGGGTGCTCGACCAACTGGCCGGCGGCCCGCTCAAGGACGACCCGCAGTTCATCGACCAGTTCCAGCGCATCCGCCCCTCGCTGGAGTACGAACGGCTTTTCGCCGAGGCGATCAAGGACCGGCCGGTGGTGATGGGCTACTACTTCCAGACCCGCATCCGCCCGCAGGACGCCACCACCGGCGGCAAGCTCCCGGAGTCGCTGCTCACCCTCGACGGCTCCGGCCTGGAGCGCATCCCCTTCGTCCAGGCCCAGGGCTACGGCGCCAACCTGGGCATCCTGCAGGAGGCCGCCATCACCGCCGGCTTCTTCGACAACCCGCTGGTGGACGACGACGGCGTCTACCGCCGGGTGCCGCTGCTCACCCAATACCATGGCCAGCTCTACCAATCCCTGGCCCTGGCGGTGACCCGCCTCTACACCGGCAACGAGATCGTCGAGCCGCTGGTCTACTTCGACGACACCGGCACCCGCGCCGAAGGGCTGGAGGGGGTCCGCCTGGACAACCTGACCATCCCGCTGGACTACCGCGCCGCCGCCCTGGTGCCCTACCGCGGCGGCCAGGGCAGCTTCCCCTACGTCTCGCTCACCGACATCCTCGACGGCACCGCCGACCCCAAGGTGCTGGAAGGAGCGATCGTGCTGCTCGGCGCCTCCGCCCCCGGCCTCCAGGATCTGCGTTCCACCCCCGTGCAGAACGTCTACTCCGGGGTAGAGGTGCACGCCAACCTGGTCGCCGGCATGCTCGACGGCTCGATCAAGAGCCAGCCCGGCTACGTGCTCGGTGTCGAATTCGTGCTGATGCTGGGGATCGGCCTGGCGATGACCCTGCTGCTGCCGGTGCTCAGCGCGGCGTGGTCGACGCTGTTCAGCCTGTTCCTCGCCGCCGGCGCCATCGCCATCAACCTGGTCGCCTGGAACGCCAACGTGGTGATCCCTCTCGCCCCCACCCTGCTGCTGGTGCTGCTGCTGTTCCTGTTGCAGATGTCCTACGGTTTCTTCGTCGAGGGCCGCGGCAAGCGCCAGCTGACGCGCATGTTCGGCCAATACGTGCCGCCCGAGCTGGTCGACGAGATGAGCCTCAACCCGGATGAGCTGGGTGTCGGCGGCGAGTCGCGCGAGATGACCGTGCTGTTCTCCGACGTGCGCAGCTTCACCACCATCTCCGAGGGGCTCAAGCCGCAAGAGCTGACCCAGCTGATGAACGAGATGCTCACCCCGATGACGCGGATCATCCACCAGCATCGCGGCACCATCGACAAGTACATGGGCGACGCCATCATGGCCTTCTGGGGCGCACCCCTGCAGGACCCCGAGCACGCCCGCAACGCGCTCAAGGCGGGGCTGGCGATGCTCGCCGAACTGCCGCAGATCCAGCGCGACTTCGAGGCCAAGGGGTGGCCGCCGATCCGCATCGGCGTCGGCCTCAACACCGGCATGATGAACGTCGGCAACATGGGCTCCGAGTTCCGCATGGCCTACACCGTGCTGGGCGACGCGGTGAACCTCGGCTCCCGTCTGGAGGGACTGACCAAGCAGTACGGCATCTCGATCATGGTCAGCGAATACACCAAGGCGGCGGTGCCCAATTTCGCCTACCGCGAGCTGGACATCGTGCGGGTGAAGGGCAAGGACGAGCCGGTGGCGATCTTCGAGCCGATCGGCCCGGCCGACGAACTCTCGCCGGAGGAGGCGAAGAACCTCAAGCTCTACGAAGAGACGCTGAAGCTGTTCCGCGCCCAGCACTGGGACCAGGCGGAGATGCAGCTGATCAACCTCAAGCAGGCCGAACCGGCGCGCAAGCTCTACGACGTCTATCTGGAGCGCATCCAGCACTATCGGGAGAGTCCGCCGGGGGCGGATTGGGACGGCGTCTTCACCCACACCACGAAATAGACCTCGGGCGGGCTCTAGCGAGCCCGCCCGAGGTCTATTTCGTAATTGGGTGTTGATGGTGGACGATGGCACGCCGCCGATGCAGAGGCGTAGGTCGGCGCTACCGGGCCGACGCGAACGAGGGCAGCAGACTCATCGCCACGATGACCGTTCCGATCGGTGGTGAACGGTGAGGAACCGTTCAAGATCCAGCCACCCCACTTGGCCCTGCCAATAGACCATCGCTTGGCAGCTACCGACCTTGCCCTTCCCGGATGGAACGTGTACCCGAGACCCTTGCCGTCGACGCCCACCCGGCGTCCCGCTCGGAAAGGACGGACCACCCCAGACGACGGTGCCTCCGTTTGCGTCGCCGCAGTAGCGGCGACCTACGCGCAATTTACCGCCCCGCCATGACGAAGGGCATGAATCCCTTCATGCCCTTCGTTCCCCTTCGCCTTCCCTTCATGGTGAAGGGCTTCGGCGTTCAAACGAGCGTCAGCTCTCGCCGCCCTCCCACGTCGGCGGCGTCAGCCCCTCGACGTCGAGCAGCTGGCTGGTGGCGCCGAGCACCCGGTAGACGCCGAACGCCTCGGTGTAGACCCCGGTGAGCAGCTGGGTCCGCGCATCGAACAGCTCGCGTTCGGAGTCGAGCAGGTCGAGCAGGGTGCGCTGGCCGAGGGTGAACTGCTCGCGGTAGGAGTCGCGCACCTCGATCGAGGACTTCACCCGGGCGCGCAGGTCGGCGAGGCGGTCGCGGGCGTTCATCAGCGCGTTCCAGGAGAGCCGCAGGTTCTCCTCGACGGCGCGCCGGGTGCGCTCGATCACCTGCTTGGCGCGGCTGATGTTGTAGGCCGCCTCCTGGCGGCGGGCGACGTCGGCGGAGCCACGATAGGCGTTGTAACGCAGCCGCAGCATCGCCGAGAGGTCGGCGTTGCGGCCGGCGACGCCGTCGATGTTCTGGTTGTCGGTGGCCCCCACCTCCAGGTCGAGGCGCGGCATGAAGGCGGCCGAGGTGGCCTTGTAGGCCGCCTTCGAGGCGGCCAGCTGGGCCTCCACGGCGTACAGTGCGGTGTTGTTGGCGACCGCCCGCTGCAGCCCCTCCTCCTCGTTGGTGGGGAGCAGGTCAGCCGGGCTCTGCGCCTTCTCCAGGTGGCCGGGCTTGGCGCCCACCACGCGGGCGAAGCGCGCCTCGGCATCCTTCAACTTGCCCTGCAGCTGGGTCAGGTTGGAGCGCGCCTGGGCCAGCCGGCTCTCGGACTGCTGCACGTCGGCCTTGCGCCCGGCCCCCTGTTCGTAGGAGAGGCGGGTCTGCTCCAGCACCTTTTCGTGGGTCTTCAGGTTCTCCTCGCCAAGGGCCACCAGCTCCTGGTGGCGCAGCACGTCGAGGTAGACCTCGACGCCGCGCAGCACGGTCACCTCGGTGGTCTGGGCGAGTTGCGCCTGGCGGTAGCGCACCAGGGAGGCGCGCTGGTCGACGGCCCCCGAGGTGGCGAAGCCGTCGAAGATCATCTGGCTGAGGTTGAGGCTCACCTCCTCGCGATCTAGCCACAGGCTGTTGTAGCCGGCGGCGCGGGTGGTGGAGTTGTCGCTCTCCTCGCGCCCCTTGCCGAGCGCGACGTCGATGGTCGGCAGGTAGCCGGCGCGGGCCTGGCGCAGCCGTTCGCCGGCAGCAGCCCCCTCCCACTTGTTCACCTGGATGTCCGGGTTGCTGCGGATCACCTCCTCCAGCACCGCCTTCATCCCCTGGGCGGTGGCGGGACCGGCGGCCAAAGTGGTGGCCAGCGCGGCGACCAATCCGAAGATGGGCGCGGCCTTCGGCCGCACCCTCCAGTTCGGGCCTCTTCTCATGTTCTTCCCCATTTGCGTGGTCTTGTTCTTGGTGGTCAGGCGATGTTCAGCGAGACGGTGGCCGTGGCGGTGTGGCCGAAGCCGTCGTCGATGGTGTAGCTGAAGCTGTCGGTGCCGCTGTAGCCGGCGGCCGGCAGGTAGTTCATCTCGCCGTTGTTGGCGATGGTCAACGTGCCATGGGCCGGCTGGCTGAAGCCGATGACGTCGAGCAGGTCGCCGTTCGGGTCGTGGTCGTTGTCGAGCACGTTGGCGATGATCGGGACGTCCACCGCACCGATGTAGAGGTCGTCGCCGGCGTGGGGCGCGACGTTGGTGGTGGGGGCGGTGGCGTCGACGAGGAGGTGGACGGTGGCGATGGTGCTCCCCCCCTGCCCGTCGTCGACCTGGTACTGGAAGGCGTCCTCGCCGCTGAAGCCGTCCAGCGGGGTGTAGGTGAATTGGCCGTCGGCGGTCAGCGCGAGATTGCCCAGCGGATTGCTGACCAGGGTCACGCTCAACGGGTCGCCGTTGGGATCCTGGTCGTTGGTCAACACGTTGCCGCTGAGTGGGGTGCCGGTGAGCACGGAGAAGTTGTCGTCGCCGGCCACCGGCGGGCTGTTGCCGCCGTCGGCAGGCGTGGCGGTGCCGCCACCCACCTCGATCTCCACCCACTCCACCTGGATGCCGCCGCGGCCATCCTCGGCGGTGTAGCTGAAGAAGTCGTTGCCGACGAAGCCGGCCTCGGGGGCGTAGGTGAAGTCGCCGCCGGTGGTGAGGATCGCCAGCCCGTGGTTGGGCAGTTGCTGGAGCTGGGCGGTGAGGGGATCGCCGTCGGGGTCGGTGTCGTTGCCCAGCACGTTGCCGCTTGCCTGGGTGCCCCGGGCCACGCTGTAGAAGTCGTAGCCGGTGACCGGCAGGTTGTTGGCGGGGTCGGCGCCGGGTTGGACGCCGCCCACGTCGATGGTGACCTGGGCGGTGTGTTGGGCGCCCAAGCCGTCGTCGACCACGTAGGTGAAGGTGTCGACCCCGCTGAAGGCGGCGTTGGGGGTGTAGGCGAAGCTGCCGTCGTCGTTGACCACCACGGCGCCGCCGGCCGGCTGGGTGTAGCTGATCAGGGTGAGCGAACCGCCCGCCGGCAGCAGCATCCGGTCGTTGTCGAACAGGTTGCCGCCGAGGGGGGTGGCGAGCGGCGTGGCGTAGAGGTCATCGCCGCCGGCAGCGTTGACGCCGGCCCCCACATCGATGTCGACGTAGGCGTCGTAGTGGCCGCCGAGACCGTCGTCGACGCTGTAAATGAAGTAGTCGTGACCGCTGAATCCGGGCTCGGGGGTGTAGGTGAACTGGCCGTCTGCGGCCGCTTGCAGGGTGCCGGCCAGGGGTTGGCCGAAGGTCACGCTGGGGGTGGCACCGGCGGCGAGCAGCGCGCCGTCGTTGTCCAGGACGTTGGCGCTCAGCGCGGTGCCGCCGTCGATCTGATAGACGTCGCCCACCTCGGCGGGGGCCTGGCCGCTGCCGCCGATGTCGAACCCGACGAAGGAGGTGAGCGAGCCGCCGAGACCGTCGTCGACGACGTAGGAGAAGCCGTCGCTGCCGACGAAGCCCGCCTCGGGGGTGTAGGTGAAGGTGCCGTCCGCGGCCACCACCACGCTGCCGTGGCTCGGCTCGTCGTGACCGGTCACCCGGGGGTTGGCGCCCGCCGCGGCGACGGCCTGGTCGTTCTCCAGCAGGTCGCCCTGCAACGGGGTGTCGGCGGTGACCTGGTAGTACTCGTCGAGCCCCGCATTGGTGACCGCTTCCGCCTCCACGTCGATCGTCACCTGGGCGGTGTAGCGGCCGCCGAGGCCGTCGTCGGCGGTGTAGCTGAAGGTGTCGATGCCGCTGAAGCCGTCGCCGGGGGTGTAGGTGAAGTCCCCGTTCTGCGCCACCTGCACCGCCCCGCCGACCGGTTGGGTGTAGTCCACCACCGTCGGGGTCGCCCCCGCCGGCAGTGCGCCACCGTCGTTGCTCAGCAGGTTGCCACTGGTCGGGTGTCCCGCATCGGTATGGGCGAAATCGTCGATGCTCCCCGGCGGCGTCGGGTTCCCTCGCCCCACCTCGATCTCCACCTCCGCCGGGAAGTGGCCGCCGAGCCCATCGGAGAGCACGTAAGTGAAGCGGTCGGTGCCCTGGAATCCGGCCTCGGGGGTGTAGACGAAGTCGCCGTCACGCTCCACCTCCAGGGTTCCATGGGCCGGTGCGGTGTGGCCGAGGATGAAGGGGTGAACCCGGTCGGGAGCGTGGTTGAGGTCGTTGTCCAGCACGTTGCCGCTGACCACCTCGCCCGCGGCCGTGTCGAACTCGTCGTCCACCGCGGCGAGGGTCTCGGTGAGCGGCTGTACGACGTCGCTCTCCTCGACCGCTTCGGGACGTTCGACGGCGTCGGCCAGCGGATGGTTTTCGAGCAGTTCCGCCATGGGCTCCTGCGCCGCCGCGGCCGCCCCGGGGAGGCCGACCAGGGGCGGGGGAGGTCCCTCCTCCTCCTCGCCCCCGGGAACGGCCCGCCCATCCAGGGGGGCGAGCCCCTCGACCCCGGCGAAGGCGCGTGGCCCCTCCAGCTCCGGCCCGTCCCCGTGGCCGTCGCCCCCCTCCCGGGCCACCTGGAAAAGCGGCCGCCCCGCCGCATCCAGCAGCAGGCCCTCGCCCTCTTCGCCGCCGGGGGGGCCGTCGCGCTCCTCCGCGGTGTCGCCCTCCTCCCCCCTGCGCTCGCCGCGAGCGGCTCGCTCGCCCTCGTTGCCTTCGCCCCGGCCCTCGCCCTCCGGCTCGGCCGCGCGCCCTTCAGCGCCCCTCTCTCCGGCGGGCCCGCCATGCCCCGGGGCGGCGGGCGCCTTGCCCTCGCCGTGGGTGGCGGCGGGGATCTCGCCGGTGGGCGGCTCCTGACCCTGCGGCGTCTCGCCGTTGCTCGGCGGCGGCAGGCTCTCCTGGAAGCGCTGGATCATCTCCGGCGGCGCCTCGAAGATCGCCGCCACCCCCTCGGGGCTGACCAGGGTGGCGGTGCCGGGTTCGAGCAGGGTGACCATGCCGAGGCCGTTGATGTCGGCCACGTCGATGATGCCCGAGTGGTGGACCAGGGTGGTGTTGCCCTGCGCGTCCACCTCGCCCTCGATGTCGCTGCCGCGGATGCCGATGGTGGCGGTGGGGGTCTTGATGGTGGCGTAGGGGTGGTCGTCGTGACCGAGTTTGCCCAGCTTGCCGCTGATGTAACGGAAGAAACCGAGGGTAACGCTGGCGGCGAAGGAGCCGAGGCCTGCCTCCGGCTGGTAGACGTAGCCGTCGATCACCGCACGGGCGTTGCGGCCGAGGAAGAAGGCGGTACCGTCATCGAAGAGGATGCGCAGGAAGGCGCCGTCGGCGGTCTGCACGGTGTCGTTGAGGTAGATCGGGTCCCCCTCCGCGAGGGGTCGTACCTGCCCATCTGCCCCCTTGGCGGTGGCGACGCCGCGCAGGCTCTTGACGCTGCCGATGGCCTCGGCGGCGGGGGGCGGGCCGGCCACCATCAGCGGCGCGCCGTAGCCGGCGGCGTGGGCGCCTACCAGCTTGGCGACGGTGTCGAAGGTGAGCCCGGCGCCGCCGGGGGCGTAGAGGGTGGGGTGGCTGGCGCCGGCGAAGTAGCCCTCCACCGTGTGGCCGATGCCGTCCGGTCCGGTGATCCGCAGGTCGTCGCCGTCACGGCTGTAGTCGCCGCGCAGCAGCAGCCCGGCGTCGGGCAGGGTCACCCCGTCCGGCCGATCGGCGGAGGTTCCGCTTTCGGCGATCCGCTCCAGATAGTGGCCGTCGTCCTCACGCGCAGTTGATTGCATGGTCATCGCCCGCTCCTCCCGCGGTGGCGGCACGGCCCCGTGGGACGGGGCGTCTCGCACGGGGTCGCCGGATGGGGGTGGCCCCGAAAATTTTTAACGAAAAACGAATAATTGATGAAAAAGTGTACTCGACCCCACGGGGAATGGGGAGGCCACCGGGCAGACAAAGTGCTGCGTCGATCCGGCCCGGCGTAGGCCTCGAGGCGCGTGCCCGGCTTGTTGCCCACGAACGTCGAGCGCAGGGCGGACTAGCGGTAGCGTAATCCGCCGGGAACGAAGGCGCCTTCGCCGGCGGCAGCTCCGATGCGGCGGATTACGCTATCGCTAATCCGCCCTACGAAGAGGCCGCGTCATACCTTAACGACGTGATGCTTAAATCTCCCTTATGAGCGACGCACCCGAAAGGGTGGGGGCCCCTCAGCGCTCGCGCAGCGCCTCGCGGTGGGCGCGCAGGATCGGCTTGAGCAGGTAGTCGAGCACCGTCTTGTGGCCGGTGAGGATGTCCACCGTGGTGGTCATCCCGGGGATGATCGGCAGCGGCTCCTCGTCCGTGCCGAAGCGGGCGCGCACGGTGCGCACGCGGATGCGGTAGAAGCTCTCGCCCTGCTCGTCGACCAGGGTGTCGGCGCTGATCTGCTCCAGTTTCCCCTCCAGGCCCCCGTAGATCGAGAAGTCGTAGGCGGTGAACTTGACCATCGCCCGCTGGCCGGGGTGGAGGAAGGCGATGTCCTTGGGGCGGATGTGCGCCTCCACCAGCAGGCTCTCCTCCTCGGGGACGATCTCGACGATCCCCTCCCCCGGTTGCACTACCCCACCGAGGGTCTTCACCCGCAGCGTCTTGACGATGCCGGTGACCGGCGAGCGGACCGTGGCGCGGGTGACGCGGTCCTCGCTGCCACGGTTGAGCGCCTGCGCCCGGTCCAACTCCCCCTGAAGGGCGTTGAGGTCGGCCAGGGCCTCGCCGCGGTAGGAGGCCTTGTACTCCTCCACCTTGCGCCCGACCTCGCCGAGCGCCGCCTGCGCCCCCTCGATGTTGAGCAGGGTGCTGCCCAGCTCGCCATCGAGGTCGTTCACCTCGCGTTCCAGGCGCAGCAGCTCCACCTCCGAGATCACCCCCCGCTCAGCCAGCGGCCGGGTGATCTTCAGCTCCCTGCGCGCCAGTTCGAGGCTGCGCCGGAGCTTGCCCTGGCGGTTCTCCAGCTCCCTCAGCGCCTGGCGCCGCTGAGTGGTCTGCTGGTCGAGGATCGCCAGCGCCGAGGCGTATTCACGCTTGCGCGACTCGAACAGCGCGCGCTCGCCGGCCACCAGCTGCGGCTGGCGCTCGCTGACCTCCTTGGGCGGGACGAAATCGGTGCCGTCGACCTCGGCGCGCAACCGCGCCACCCGCGCGGTGAGCTCCAGATACTGCAACCGCCCCTCCTCGAAGGTGGAGGCGTAGCGGGTATCGTCGATGCGCAGCAGTACCTGCCCCTCCGTCACCCGGTCCCCTTCGGCCACCAGGATCTCGCGAACGATGCCGCCGTCGATGTTCTGCACCACCTGCACGTGACGCGAGGGGATCACCTTGCCCTGGCCGCTGGTCACCTCGTCGAGGGTCGCCCAGTGGGCCCAGGCCAGGCCGCAGACGACAAACGCGACCACCGCCGCGAGCAGCAGGTGGGCGCCGACCCGCGGCCCCTCCAGGGCGAGCCGCTCGCTCTCCGACCAGTCGCGGGAGGCCTTCATCCGCGCCCCTCACCGCCGCCGGCGCTCAGCTTGCGCAGCACCTGCTCCTTCGGCCCGTCGGCGGTGACCCGGCCGTGGTCGATGACGATCAGCCGCTCGACCAGCGACAAGACCGACGCGCGGTGGCTCACCAGGAGCACCGTCTTGCCCCAGGTGCTCTCCGCCAGCCGGCGCTTCAGCCGCTCTTCGGCGGCGCTGTCCATACTGGAAGTCGGCTCGTCGAGCAGCAGCAGCGGCGGGTCGCGGAGCACGGCGCGGGCGACCGCCACCGCCTGGCGCTGGCCGCCGGAGAGCAGCCGGCCGCCCTCGCCCACCTCCAGCGCGAAACCCGCCGGATGCTCGTTGACGAAGGCGCTCACCCCGGCCGTCTCCGCGGCGGCGAGCACCGCCTCGTCGTCCGCCCACGGCGTGCCGAAGCGGATGTTGTCGCGCACCGAACCGGCCATCAGTTCCACCTCCTGGGGCACCGCGCCGATGTTGCGGCGCAGCTCCGCCGGATCGAGCTGGCGCAGGTCGACCCCGTCGATCAGCACTGCCCCCTGGTCGGCGTGGTAGAGCCCCTGGATCAGCCGCAGCACGGTGCTCTTGCCGCAGCCCAGCGGTCCGACGATACCGACCCGCTCCCCTGGGCGGATGGTGAAGGAGACCCCGTCGAGGGTCGCCATCGGCTGCTCCGGATAGCTGAAACGCACCTCGCGGAACTCCACCCCGCCAGCGAGCTTTGGCCGGTGCAGCGGCCGCGTGCCCTCCGGGCGCTCGGTGGGTTGGGCGAAGATGCGGTCCAGCGCGTGCAGCGAGGCCACCGACTGGTGATAGCGGGTGAGCAGGCCGGCGACCTGACCGAGCGGCCCGAGGGCGCGGCCGGTGAGCAGGGTGCAGGCGATCAGCGCGCCGACGCTCATCTCCCCCGCGGTGATCCGGTAGACGCCGTAGAGCACCACGCCGAGCACCGCGAACTGCTGGCTGAGCAGCGCGAAGTGGAGCGCCACGGCCTGCACGAAGCGGGTGCGCAGGCCGGTGCGCGCCAGCTCTGCGGAGACCGCCTCCCAGCGCGCCTGCACCTGCCCCTCGGCGCCCAGCGCCTTGATCGTCGGCAGCGCGCCGAGGCTCTCGATGAGCACCGCGTGGCGGTCCGCCGCGCCGCGGTAGCCGCGCTCCACCAGCCGACGTAACGGCGGTTGCAGCGCAAGCCCTCCGAGGATCACCAAGGGCGCGGCGACCGCTGGCACCAGCGCCACCGGCCCCGCCACCCAGCCGATCACCGCCAGGAAGAGCAACACGAAGGGGAGGTCGATCAGCGTGGTGAGGGTCGCCGAAGTGACGAAGTCGCGCAGCGCCTCGAACTCGTGGAAGTGGTTGGCGAAGGCCCCCACCGAACGGGGTTGCCCCTTCAGCGGGGTGTGCAGGATGTGGGCGAACAGCTTGGCGCCGAGGATCACATCCGCCCGCTTGCCGGCCGAGTCGATGAAGTGGACCCGCAGGGTGCGGATCAGCACGTCGAAGAGGAACACCAGGGCGAGCCCGCTGGCCAGCACCCAGAGGGTCTCCACCGCGTGGTTGGGCACCACCCGGTCGTAGACGTTCATGATGAAGTAGGGGGTGGCCAGGGTGAACAGGTTGACCAGCAGCGAGGCGACCACCACCTCCACGTAGAGCGGCCAGGAGCGGACCAGCACCCGCCACAGCCAGTGGCCGGTGCGCTTCTCCTTGTGCTCCGCGCTGCGCTCATCGAATTCGTATGCCGGGCGCGCTCTCAAGGCGCGCCCGGCATACGAATTCGACAGTTGGGTGATCGGGTGGGCCTGATCACCCTGACCAGGGCGGTGGAGGGTGGCCTCACCGTCGTCCACAGAAAGGAGGACGGCGGCCTCGCCCTGGTCGAGGAGAAGGATCGCCGGGAGGTCGACCGGGTGGAGCTTCTCCAGCGGGGTTTCCACCCACTCCGCCTCGATGCCGGCGCGTTCGGCGGCGCGCAGCGCCAGCTCCGGGGTGAGACGGTGATCCTCCGCCAGCGGCAGGCCGGCGGTGAGGGCGGCGGGGGTGGTCGGGCGATCGAAACGGCGCGCCAGGAAGAGCAGGCACTCCAGCAGCGGATCGGTGGGGGCGGAGGGCGCGGCCATGGGCGATCAGTGACGCCCCCCGACGTCCCCTTCCAGCGCCTCCAGCATCCGCCGTGCCCCCTCCTGGTTCGGCTCCAGCGCCAGCGAGCGGCGCAACGCCGCCGCCGCCTCCTCGCGCCGCCCGAGGGCGGCGAGCGTGTTGCCCAGGTTGTTGAACGCCGCGGCGTTGCCGGCATCCACTGCCAGCGCCTGGCGATAGACGCTCACCGCCTCCTCCAATCGCCCCTGCGCCTTCAGCGCATTGCCGTAGTTGCTCAGGGTCGCCCCGTTCTCCGGCGCCAGCGCCAGCGACCGCCGGTAGAGCGCCACCGCCTCGTCCAACCGTCCGACGGCAGTCAACACGTTGCCCAGACTGCCGAGGGTCATCGGATCATCGGGCCCCACCGCCAGCGCCCGCCGCAGCAGCTCTTCGGCGCGCTCGAACTCCTGCGCCCGCGCCGCGATCACCCCGCTCAGGTGGAGTGCACCGAGATGCCTCGGCAGCGCCGCCAGGATCTTCCCGCAGATCGCCGCCGCCGCCTCGTCGCGTCCGCTGCGATGGCGCTCCACCGCCAGCCTGTAGGCATCCTGAACGTTCACCGGACTCCGCAATCACACGATTTATCAAGGAGGGGCAAGATAGCGCGTTTGCCATGGGGGTGCCATGGACGACCTTTCACGCGGAAGAGTGGCCCTCGGCGGCTACGTGGAGGCACGGCGACCGATCCCACCGCCGTCGCCGGCTCACGGGCGATCGCTGCTTTCGTTGCCGCCGCTGGCCGCCGCCAAAATCGCCCTTCATCACCCGGCTTCGACGCGGTGCCGGGATTGCTCCTCCCAGCGACACGGAGATGAATCCGATACACTCGTTGGCCGTTTGCCCCCGGACCTGATCGTACCCCTATGATGGAACCCGCCCTCCCCCTCCGTCCCCACCCCGGCCGCCGCGAGGTGCTCTCCCTCGGCGCGGTGCTGCTCGCCGCCTGGGTCGCCCTCACCGCCCTCTACGGGGTACTCGGCTACCTGGACGACCTGGACAACCGGGTACGCGGCGCCGACAGCGTCTACTACTACATCTACCTGCCGTCGCTGTTCGAGGACGGCGACCTCGACCTGGCCAACAACCTGCGCGACGTCTACGGCCCCGACTTCCAGCCGGAGCTGCTGCCCAACGGGCGGGCGCGCAATGTCTTCTCGGTGGGCCCGGCGCTGTTCTGGTCGCCCTTCTACCTGCTCGCCAAGGGGGCGGCCGCCCTCGGCCTCGACGGCGGCCTCCAGGTCACCCGGCTCGCGGTCTATCTGAGCAACAGCCTCTACGGCCTGCTCGGCCTGTGGCTGTGCGGCATCCTGGCACTCCACTTCGTCGCCCTGCGTCCGGCGCTGATCGCCACCCTGGGGCTGTTCTGGGCCTCCCAGGAGACCTATTACCTGTGGTCGTTCACCGCCATGTCGCACAACGTCAGCCTGTTCGCCGCGGCGCTGTTCCTGCTGGCGTGGGTGCGCTGGGGGGTGCGCCCGTGGGTGGGGGTGGCGGCGGGGGCGATGATCCTGGCGCGCTGGCAGAACGCGCTGCTGCTGCTGCCGGCGATGGCGGTGGCGCTCGGTCCGCTGTTGCGCGGTGGCGAGCCGCCGATGGCCTGGCTGCGCCGCCACCTGCCGTTCGTCGTTGCGCTGCTCGCCACCCTGCTGCCGCAGTTCATCGCCTGGCAGCTGATCTACGACCGGCCGCTGCTGATCCCCCAGGGCGGGGGCTTCATCGACTTCGGCGACCTGCCGCTGGGCGGACTGCTGTTCGGCACCCGCCACGGCCTGTTCAGTTGGCACCCGCTGTTGCTGGCCGCTCTTCTCGGCCTGGCGCTGCTGTGGCGACCGCGTCGCCTGCTGCTGCTGGGCATCGTCGCGGCGCTCGCCGCCCAGACCCTGCTCAACGCGGCGGTGAGCGACTGGTGGGCCGGCTGGTCCTTCGGCCAGCGCCGCTTCATCAGCTTGCTGCCGCTGTTCGGCGTCGGCCTCGCGCTGGCCCTCGCCTGGCTCGAGACGCGCCTCCCGCCCCGCCGCGCGGCGGCCGGCGCAGCACTCCTGGTGGCCCTGCTCGGGGGGTGGAACCTGCTCTTCGTCCACCAGTACCAGGAGGCGCTGATCTTCCGCTCCCTGCCGCTGACCTGGGGGGAGATGACCATCGACAAGTTCCGCCTGTCCCGGGTGAGCGAGGCGCGGGACCTCGCCCAGCGGGCGACGCAGACCATGGGCCAGGACCTGGCGGCTGCCGAACGGCTCGCCGACCGCGCCTACCGGCTGGCGCCGGACCAGCCGATCAGCGCGCCGGTCTATGCCTTCGTGCTGCTGGTCAACGGCAAGGACCGGGAGGCGATCGAGCCGTTGCGCGCGTTGCTCGCCCGCCATCCCGACTACCCCTTTCTGCGCTGGGGCCTAGCCCACGCCCTGGCCCGCAGCGGCGCAGGCGACGAGGCGCTGGCGCTGCTCCGCGCCGCCCCCGCCGCCCCCTGGCGGGAGCGGGCGGAACAGCGCCTGACGAGCGGCGCCCCTTCGCTGCTCGACGACGATTTCCTCGGGCTCTACAACGGCTTCCTGCGGCATCTCACGCTGGAGTAGGCGACCGGACGGCGGTGCCCCGATCCATGCGGAAACCCCTTCGTTCGACACGGCGCGCGCGGCGCGCCCTATGGATCGGTCGGCGCCCGCCGCGATCGCTCCGCCGACACCTTAGCGCGGAAAAAAAACGCGCCCCGAAGGGCGCGTTTTCACTCCGCGAGGGAGGAGGCTCAGGCCGCCTTGGCGTCGGCGGCGAATTCGAAGGCGTCGGAGAAGATCCGCTCCTCCGGCAGTCCATGGGCGAGGAACAGTTTCTTCGCCGCATCGATCATCGCCGGTGGACCGCTCATGTAGACGTCGAAGCCGGAGAGGTCGGGGTGATCGGCCACCACCGCCTCGTGGACCCAGCCACTACGCCCATGCCACCCCTGCTCTTCGCCGGCCCGCGAGAGCACCGGGACGTAGTGGAAGTGGACGTTGATCGCCGCCCAGCTCCTCGGCAGCTCGTCCAGGTAGAGGTCCTTCTCCTCGCGCGCGCCCCAATAGAGGGTCATCGCGTTGTCCACCCCCTCGGCGAAGGCGTGCTCGACAATCCCCTTGAGCGGCGCGAAGCCAGTGCCTCCGCCCACCAGGAGAATCGGCCGGTCGGAATCCTCGCGCAGGTGGAACGTGCCCAGCGGCCCCTCGAAGGCGATCTCCTCCCCCACCTGCATGCCGTCGAAGACGTAACCGGTGAACTCGCCGCCCTCCACATGGCGGACGTGCAGCTCCAGCATCTCGTCACAGTGGGGGGCGTTGGCCAGGGAGAAGGCGCGCTTGCGGCCGTCGTTCATGATCAGGTCGATGTACTGACCGGCACGGAACTGCAACCGATCGCTCTCCGACAGGGCCAGCCCCAGCCGCATCACGTCGTCGGCCAGCCGCTCCAGCTTCACCACTTTGCCGTTGAAACGCTCCGGCTTGATCTCCTCGGCGGTCAGCTCCTCCACCTCGATGGTGAGATCGCCCTCGGGACGCGCCTTGCAGAAGAATGCGTGCCCCGCGGCCTGCTCCTGCTCGCTCAGCCCGCCGGGCACCTCCTCGTAGCTCACCTTGCCGCTCACCACCTTGCCCTTGCAGGCGCCGCAGAAACCGTTGCGACAGCCGTAGGGGAGACCGATCCCGTGGCGCAGGGCGGCGTCGAGGACCGACTCGCCGGGATCGACGGTGAACTGATGATCGGTGGACTGGACGGTTACTTTGCAGCTCATGGTGAATGCTTCCCGCGAAGGTTGATTGATCGTTGTCGTACCGGCCCCATTATCCATGGGAGCACTCCGGGCCTCAAAGGGGCCATCGATGGCGACCCGCCGCTTCCCGCACCCGGCAAAAAAACGGCCACGCGATCAGGGGGGATGCGTGGCCGAATGCGCAGATGCGCGGCTTGGAAGTCAACCAATGCCTTACCGACCCGCAGCGCGGGTGGCCGGCCCGGAGGGGCCCGTCCCTCTTACCCGACCAATTCAGTAAGCCATGTTGTTGAGTATATTGATCGGGAATTGAATGTCAACCAAATGCATTCGGGGGAAGGAAAAAGGAGAGGGGGAGGGGGAGGGGGCGGACGGGCCGTTACAGCTTCAATCCCCTGGCGATGTTCTGGCCGTAGAAGATCTCCGCCATTTCGCGCTTGAGCAGTTGCTTGATGTTGCGCGACTCGCGTGGCGGCAGGTCGTCGGCGTCGACGCCGAACAGGTAGTTGTCGAGGTCGAACTCCTTGAGAATCATCTTGGTGTGGAAGATGTTCTCCTGATAGACGTTGACGTCGATCATCTGGTAGCGGTTGCGGGTGTCCTTGGCCAGGTAGTTCTGGATCGAGTTGATGCGGTGGTCGATGAAGTGCTTCTTGCCCTGCACGTCGCGGGTGAAGCCGCGCACCCGGTAGTCCATGATCACGATGTCCGACTCGAAGGAGTGGATCAGGTAGTTCAACGCCTTCAGCGGCGAGATGCGCCCGCAGGTGGAGACGTCGATGTCGGCGCGGAAGGTGGAGATGCCGTGATCGGGATGGCTCTCCGGGTAGGTGTGCACCGTGATGTGGGACTTGTCCAGGTGGGCCACCACCGCATCGGGCAGCGGACCCGGCGCCTCGGTGTTGGATAGCTGCTCGGCGGCCACCGGCTCCTCGGAGATCAACATGGTGACGCTGGCCCCCTGGGGATCGTAGTCCTGGTGGGCGATGTTGAGGATGTTGGCACCGATGATGTTGGCCACGTCGGTGAGGATCTGGGTCAGGCGCTCGGCGTTGTAGGCCTCGTCGATGTACTCGATGTAGCTGCCCACCTGCTCCGACGTCTGCGCGTAGCAGATGTCGTAGATGTTGAAGCTGAGGCTCTTGGTGAGGTTGTTGAAGCCGTGGAGCTTCAAGCGCTTCTGGTGTTTGGTCAACGCAGGACCTCCCGCTGATGGGGTAATGGGGGGATATCACCGGCGATTATCGCCGATATTGCATGACGGGAGGAGGACAATCTCCCCCTTTCGAGCGCCCTAAGGGGCCTCGACGATCTCGAAATCGTGCGTGATCTCGGCCACCTTGCCGAGCATGATCGAGGCCGAGCAGTATTTCTCCGCCGACAGCGACACCGCGCGGCCCACCCGCTTTTCGTCGAGCTCGCGGCCGGTGACCACGAAATGGACGTGGATCTTGGTGAACACCTTGGGATCGGTGTCGGCCCGCTCGGCCTCGATCTCGGCGACGCAGTCGCTGATCGGCTGGCGGGACTTCTTCAGGATGCTGACCACGTCGAAGGCGGTGCAGCCGCCCATGCCGAGCAGCAGCATCTCCATCGGGCGCACCCCGAGGTTGCGGCCGCCGTGGTCCGGCGGGCCGTCCATCACCACCGCGTGCCCGCTGCCCGCCTCCCCCAGGAAGGTCGCCTGCTCGACCCACTTCACCCGTGCCTTCATGCGCCGCTCCTCACTTCAATTGGCGAAACGGCGGATTCTACCCCCAACCGGGAAATCAGAACGACTCCTTCACGTCAATCGTCCACCAGCGCATAGAGCTGGGCGATCTCCCGGTCCCAGATGGTGTCGTCGATGGTCTCCAGCACCATCGGGATCTCCTCGAAGCGCGGGTCGTTCATGATGAAGCGGAACACCTCCCAGCCGAGCTTGCCCTCGCCCAGGCTGTGGTGACGATCGACCCGCGCGCCGAGGTCGGGCTTGGAGTCGTTGAGGTGCATGCCGCGCAGGTAGTGACAACCCACCACCCGGTCCAGTTCCGCGAAGGTGGCCGCGCAGGCCTCCGCGGTGCGCAGGTCGTAGCCGGAGACGAAGGTGTGGCAGGTGTCGATGCAGATCCCCACCCGGTCCTTGTCCTCCACCCGGTCGATGATCTGCGCCAGGTGCTCGAAGCGGTAGCCCAGGTTGGAGCCCTGGCCGGCGGTGTTCTCGATCACCGCGGTGACCCCCGCGGTCTGCTCCAGGGCGCGGTTGATCGACTCGGCGACGGTATCCAGGCTCTGCTCCTCGCTCACCTGGTTGAGGTGGCTGCCGGGGTGGAAGTTGAGCAGGGTGAGACCGAGCTGCTCGCAGCGGCGCATCTCGTCGAGGAAGGCGTCGCGGGACTTGGCGAGCGCCTCGGGGTCGGGGTGGCCGAGGTTGATCAGGTAGCTGTCGTGGGGCAGTACGTGTCGGGGCTCGATGCCGATGCGCTCCAGGTTCGCCTGGAAGGCGTCGATGCTCTTGGCGGTCAACGGCTTGGCGACCCACTGGCGCTGGTTTTTGGTGAACAGCGCGAAGGCGCGGGCGCCGATCTTCTGCGCGTTGAGCGGGGCGTTCTCCACGCCGCCGGAGGCGCTGACGTGGGCACCAACTCGTTTCATGGCGAAATCCTCGAAAATTCTGTGGGTTGACTGCGATGCAAGAGGGCCATTGTAGCGGATACCCGGCGCGGAGCCTCAACCCAACGGGCGGGTGCTAATTTTGATAGGGGGGGTGGCGGAGATCGCGGCATGTCACGGGAAACGGAACGGGCGCGGATGGTGGAGGTGATCCGCGAGGAGGTGGCGGCGACGCGCACCTACACCCGGCGGGATCACCTGTCGCCGGCGGTGCTGGCGGCGCTGGCGGAGGTGCCGCGCCACCGCTTCGTGCCGGCGGAGATGGCGCCCTTCGCCTATCAGGACGGGCCGTTGCAGATCGGCCTCGGCCAGACCATCTCGCAGCCCTACATCGTCGCCCTGATGAGCGACCTGCTGGAGCTGGGACCCGCGGCGCGGGTGCTGGAGATCGGCACCGGCTCCGGCTACCAGAGCGCGGTGCTCTCGCGGCTGGTGGCGCGGGTCTACACCGTGGAGCGGCTGGAGGCGCTGGCCGAAGCGGCGTGGGCGCGGCTGCGCGAGCTGGGCTACGACAACGTCGAGGGGCGGGTCGGCGACGGCTACCTCGGCTGGCCGGAGGAGGGCCCGTTCGACGGCATCATCGTCACCGCCGGAGCGGCGAACCTGCCGCCTCCGCTGCTGGAGCAGCTGCGGCCGGGAGGGCGGCTGGTGATCCCGCTGGATACCCGCTGGCTGCGCCAGGAGCTGACGGTGGTGCAGCGCGACGAGGCGGGGAACTACACGGCGCGGTCGATCCTGCCGGTGGCCTTCGTGCCACTGATCCATCGGGAGCGGTAAACGATCCGAGCGGTGGCTCCGTTGCGCACGGCGGGCGCAGCCCGCCCTATAGGGCGCGCGGTGCGCGCCTTGCCGAACGAGGGCTGCATCCCGGCAAGCGCGGGAGGCGATCGCCGAACGTGCCCCGACACCCGGCCCGCGAACTCATCCTGCGGGATGCCCCCGCAACAGCCGCCGGTCCTCATGGATGGTGTGTCCGGCGAACCACTCGATCAGGAAGACGACGAAATCATCCACCGAGATGGCGCCCGCCTCGACCTCCGCCACGTGACGCCCGATCTCCGCCAGGATCTCCCGGTGGCGCTCGCGATGCTCGGCGAGCAGCGGCGCGTTCATCGCCTCGGCGACGTTCTCCTCCGAAAGGAAGTGGAACTCGGCGTACTTCACCAGTTCCAGCAGCAGGCGCTCCCGCGTCTCGGGGCGTTCGGACTCGTTGAGGGCGTGGGCGACGCGGTTGATGGTGTCGACGAAGTAGTGATGCTGAAGATCGACCACCTCGATGCCGGTAGCGAAGTTGTCCGACCAGTGCAGATCCTTCATTTCACACCTCCGGTTCCCCCGACAAAAAGCATAGGTCCGGGCCGGGGGAAAGCGGAACGGCACCCAACCTACGTACTCCCCCGCCCCCACGGCCATCGCCCCCCAATGACTTTTTTTCGCCCGCTGAAAATCCCGCAGGCCGCAGGCCGAGCGGGATTTTCAGCGGGGGAAAAAAAGTTGGGAGAGCTTGTCGCCGGGGCTGTCGGCGCGCATGAACGACTCGCCCACCAGGAAGGTGTCGACCCGATGATCGCGCATGCGCTGGACGTCCTCGGGGGTGTGGATGCCGCTCTCGGTGACCACGATGCGGTCGTCGGGAATCCGTTCGAGCAGCTCCAGGGTGTGGTCGAGGGAGACCTCGAAGGTGCGCAGATTACGGTTGTTGATCCCCACCAGCCGGTTGGGGAGCTTGAGCATCCGCTCCAGCTCATGGCCGTCGTGAACCTCCACCAGCACGTCCATGCCCAGCTCGTGGGCGAGGGTGTTGAGTTCCGCCATGCGCCCGTCGTCGAGGGCGGCGGCGATCAGCAGGATGCAGTCGGCGCCGAGGGCGCGGGCCTCGACCACCTGATAGGGATCGATGATGAAGTCCTTGCGGATCACCGGCAGGGCGCAGGCGGCGCGGGCCGCCACCAGATAGTCGTTGCAACCCTGGAAGAAGTCTACGTCGGTGAGCACCGAGAGGCAGGTGGCGCCGCCCCGCTGGTAGTCGCGGGCGATCGCCGCCGGGTCGAACCGCTCGCGGATCACCCCCTTGCTCGGCGAGGCCCGCTTCGCCTCGGCGATCACCGCCGAACGACCGGCGGCCAGCGCGCGCTCGATGGCGGCGACGAAACCGCGCGGGGCATCGGCCCCGCGCGCGCGCTCGGCCAGCCGCTCCAGCGGCTCGCGGGCCATGCCCTCGGCGATCTCCTCCTCCTTGCGGCGGAGGATCTTCTGCAGGATGTCGGGTAGTTCGTTGCTCATGAAATCAGGTCCGCAAATGAAATGTAAAAGGTCCGCAAATGAACGCGAATGAAGAGAGAAACCTCTTCTTTATTCGCGTTCATTTGCGGACCTCTTTCTCTTCCTCTTCCCCGCCGCCGAGGGCGCGGGTGAGGCCCTTGACCAGCTGGCCGGCCTTGATGCCGACGGCGGTGCCGATGCCGGGCCCGAGAATGGCACTCCCGGCACCCGCTCCGGCAATCGCCTCGTTGGTCAGCCGCAGGCTCGGCTCGGCCACGGTGCCGCCGACGTGCAGCGGGATGCTGGCGATCATCGCCGCCCCCTTGAGGCCGACGTCGATCTCCCCCTCCAGCTCGTTCAGCCCGCGCACCTTCACCCCGCCGGCCGCCTCCAGCGCGGTGGATGCAATGGTGAGCCCGCCGAGGGCGAGGTCGCCACCGCGTAGCGCGAGGTGCCCGGCGCAGCGTTCGAAGGGGGTCTCGCCCCCCTTCTGCTCCTCGGCCACCAGGTTGCGCGCCGCCTGCTCCAGGTCGGCGTTGTGCAGCACCCCCTGATGGATGACGAAATCGGCGTCCAGCTCGGGATGATGAAACAGCCGCGCGGGGTCGTCGGCGGAGAGGGCGAGGTTGCCGTCGGCGTCGAGCCGGCCGGAGAGCCGCCGCGGCTCGCCGAGGGCCTTGAGCAGCGGCTCCAGCGCCACCCCCTTCAGGTTGAAGCGGTGGGCGAGGCGCCAGCCCTCGCCCCAGCTCAGCTCCCCACCCCCGCCGAGGGTGCCGCCGTAGGCCGCCCCCTCCAGGGCGGAGAGGGTGATGCGCCCCTCGTGAAGCACCCCCTCGGCGCGCAGCCGGTCGATGACCAGCCGCGGCGGCAACGGCGAGTGCCAGTGATCGAGGACGAGGGTGAGCTGGATCCCCTCCGGGGTGGGGAGCAGGTGCAGGCTCAGGGAGCCGTCGTTCTGGTGGATCTCGCTGCGATGGAAGCCGACCTCGCCGCCCAGCGGGATGTCGGCGGCGAAGGGGCCGAGCTGCGCCTCGCCGTGGCGCAGGGTGAGATTGCGCAGGCGCAGCTCGCGCACCCCCACCCCGCCGCCGCCGGCATCCCGCGCAGCGATGCCAACCAGCGCCCGCAGGGGCAGCTCACCGCCGGTCACCCGCAGGGAGGGGATCTCGACGCGCCCGTGGAGCAGCGCGCCGAGGTCCAGCGGGACGTCGACCCGGTCGAGCCGCCCGCCGTCGGCGAAAGCGATCCCCTCGACGGTGACGCCGGTCACCGGCAGCAGCGAGGGTCGCAGCGAGGCCACCGTCACCGGCTGGCCGAAGCGCTCGGTGAGCCGTTGCGCCAGCTCCTGGCGGTAGCCGTCCATGGGGATCACGAAGGGCAGGCCGACCAGCACCACCAGGCTGAGCAGGGCGACGAGACCGAGGCGGGAGGTCTTGTTCATGGCGAGGAGCTCGGCCAGTTGTGGCTGTTGCGAATGCGCATATCTTTAACCGCAGATTTCGCAGATCAACGCAGGTTTAGAGGACAACATCTGTGTCGATCTGCGAAATCTGCGGTTCACTGAATTTTCGAGCAGGGCGCGGAAACGCCCCTACGATTAGGCCAGCCGCCGGCTCACCTCCGCCAGCTGTTCCAGCCTGGCCCGCGCCGCGCCCCCGGCGATCACCTCGCCCGCCTTGGCCACACCGGCCTCCAGGGTCTCGGCGAGGCCGGCACAGTAGAGGGCGGCCCCGGCGTTGAGCTGGACGATGTCGCGGGCCGGCCCCGGCCGGTTGTCGAATACCCCGTGGATCACCTCCAGGGAGTGGCCCGCATCGCGGACCTGGAGCGGCTCCAGGCTGGCACGCGGGAGGCCGAACTGCTCGGGGGCGATGGTGTAGGCGAAGACCTCGCCCTCCTTCAACTCCGCCACCCGGGTGGGGGCGGCGATGCTGATCTCGTCGAGGCCGTCCTCGGAGTGGACCACCAAGGCGTGGTGGGCACCGTTGCGCTGGAGTACCCGGGCCAGCGGCTCCACCCACTGTTCGGCGAACACCCCGAGCAGCAGGTTGGGGACGCCGGCGGGGTTGGTCAGCGGGCCGAGCAGGTTGAAGAGGGTGCGCACCCCCATCTCGCGGCGCGGGCCGATGGTGTGTTTCATCGCGCCATGGTGTTTCGGCGCGAACATGAAGCCGACCCCCACCTCCTCGACGCAGCGGGCCACCGCCTCCGGGCCGAGGTCGAGGTTGACCCCGGCCGCCTCCAGCAGGTCGGCGCTGCCCGACTTGCTGGAGACCGAGCGGTTGCCGTGCTTAGCCACCCGTCCGCCGGCGGCGGCGACCACGAAGGTGCAGGCGGTGGAGATGTTGAAGGTGCTCATGCCGTCGCCGCCGGTGCCGACGATGTCCACCAGGTGCTCGCCGGAGACCGCCACCGGGGTGGCCAGCTCGCGCATCACGGAAGCCGCGGCGGCGATCTCCTCGACCGTCTCGCCCTTCATCCGCAGACCGACCAGGAAGCCGCCGATCTGCGCCGGGGTCGCCTCACCGCCCATGATCAGCCCCATCACCGCGGTCATCTCGGCGGCGCTCAGATCGCGCCGCTCGGTCACCGCCTTGATCGCCCCTTGCATGTCCATCTTCTTATCCCATATCGGTTGATTGACGCGGAGAACGCAAAGACGCAGAGAACGCGGAGAAGAAGAGAATGAAAACTCTGCGCTCTCTGCGTCTTTGCGTTCTCTGCGTCCTATTGACCGTGTCTGAAAGAAACTAGCTGTTGAGGAAGTTGCGCAGGAGGTCGTGGCCGACCTTGGTGAGGATCGACTCGGGGTGGAACTGCACTCCCTCGACCTTCAGCTCACGGTGGCGCACGCCCATGATCTCGTCGACGCTGCCGTCCTCGTGTTCGGTCCACGCGGTCATCTCCAGGCAGTCGGGGAGGCTTTCCTTCTCGATCACCAGCGAGTGGTAGCGGGTCGCCTCGAACGGGTTGGGCAGACCGGCGAAGACGCCGACGTCCCGGTGATGGATCATCGAGGTCTTGCCGTGCATGATCTCGCGCGCATGGACGACCTTGCCGCCGAAGGCCTGGCCGATGGACTGGTGGCCGAGGCAGATGCCCAGCAGCGGCACCTTGCCCGCGAAGTGACGGATCGCCTCCACCGAGACCCCCGCCTCGTTGGGTGTGCAGGGGCCCGGAGAGACGACGATCCGCTCCGGCACCATCTCCTCGATCTGGTCGACGGTGAGCTCGTCGTTACGGTAGACCCGCACATCCGCCCCCAGCTCGCCCAGATACTGCACCACGTTGTAGGTAAACGAGTCGTAGTTGTCGATCATTAACAGCATTGTTCGAGTCCAGCAGTAAAACGCAGAGAACGCAAAGACGCAGAGAACGCGGAGTGTCTATAGTTTGTTGACGATCCGGTGTATGCCCTTCTTCAGCATGACTGCGTTGAAGTTGATCAATAAACCCAGTTTCAGACCGGAGAGGCGCAGATAGGTGAGCAACTGAGCCTTGTGGACGGGCTGGACGGCATCGACGGCCTTGAGTTCGACGACCACCCGATTGGCAACGATCAAATCGGAACGATAGGCGTGTTGTACGACGATCCCCTTGTAGGCGACAGGCATCACCACTTCGCACTCATGAGGAATCTTCCGCAAGCCGAGTTCATGACTCAAACAGTCCTGGTATGCGGACTCCAGCAGACCGGGGCCGAGCATCCGATGAACCTCGATGGCCGCCCCGATAACGTCGCTCGCCACCTGATTCTCGTCCATTCAGCCACTGCCTCTTACCCAAAAGCGCTAACCCTCTTCTCCGCGATCTCTGCGTCTCTGCGTTCTCCGCGTTACCAGTGCCCAAGCCCGGAAAGACTACCGATGCCCGGCGTCCAGCCCGGCCTCGGCGAGGGTGACGGCGCGGAAGATGGCGCGGCCCTTGTTCATGGTCTCCTTCCACTCCAGCCGGGGAATGGAGTCGTAGACGATGCCGGCGCCGGCCTGGATGTGCAGGGTGCGGTCCTTGATCACCGCGGTGCGGATGGCGATCGCGGTGTCCATGTTGCCGTTCCACGACAGATAACCCACCGCGCCCGCGTAGACCCCGCGCTTGACCGGCTCCATCTCGTCGATGATCTCCATCGCTCGAATCTTCGGCGCGCCGCTCACCGTGCCGGCGGGGAAGGTGGCGCGCAGCACGTCCATCGCCGAGAAGCCGGGCTTCAGCTTGCCCTCGACGTTGGAGACGATGTGCATGACGTGGGAGTAGCGCTCGATCACCATCCGGTCGGTGAGTTCCACCGTGCCGGTCCGGGCGATGCGCCCGACGTCGTTGCGCCCCAGATCGATCAGCATCAGGTGTTCGGCGCGCTCCTTGGGGTCGGCGAGCAGCTCGCGCTCCAGCGCCTGGTCCTCCTCCTCGCTCATGCCGCGGCGACGGGTGCCGGCGATCGGGCGGACGGTGACCACGCCGTCCTCCAGCCGGGTGAGGATCTCCGGCGAGGAGCCGACGATGTGGAAACCGCCGAGATCCAGGTAGTACATGTATGGCGAGGGGTTGAGCCCGCGCAGCGCCCGGTAGAGATCCAGCGGTCGCGAGTGGAATGGGATCGACAGGCGCTGGGAGAGCACCACCTGCATGATGTCGCCGTCGATGATGTACTGCTTGCTCTGCTCCACCGCCTGCTTGAACCCCTCCTCGGTGAAGCCGGAGACGAAGTCCTCCTCGGCCACCCGGGTGGAGCGCTCCACCGGCTGCTCCGGGGTCGGGCCGCGCAGCTTGCGCTGAAGTTCGCCGAGGCGGGTCTCGGCCTTCTTCAGCGCGTTGGCCTCGGCGGGGTCGGCATGGACGATGAGATAGAGCCGGCCGCGCAGGTTGTCGAAGACCACCACCTCCTCGGAGAGCAGCAGCAGGATATCGGGGCTGCCCAGCGGGTCGGGGTTGGGACACCCGTTGGGACCGTGCGCCAGCCGCGGCTCGATGTAGCGCACGGTGTCGTAGCCGAAGTAGCCGACCAGGCCGCCGGTGAATTTCGGCAGCCCCTCCACCGGGGCGACCCGGTAGCGCGCCTGGAACGCCTCGATCCAGGCCAGCGGATCGTCCGCCTCGGCGGTCTCCACCACCTGGCTGTCGCTCTCCACGGTGATCGCGTGGCCGCGCACGCTGAGCTGGGTGCGGCAAGGCAGGCCGATGATCGAGTAGCGGCCCCACTTCTCGCCGCCCTGCACCGATTCGAGCAGGAAGGAGCGGGGGCCGGCGGCCAGCTTGAGGTAGGTGGAGAGCGGGGTGTCGAGGTCGGCGAGGACCTCGCGCATCACGGGAATACGGTTGTGGCCTTGCGCGGCCAGCTCGGCGAACTGTTCGGGCGTCATGTTCTTCTCCCGGGGGGGATGCGGACAAAGAGTGAGCAAAAGGGTGTGTGGGCGAGGCGAGCCTCACCATCGCGTGCCGGGTTTGCCTTTCGCCGCGTTCTCCGCATTGAGGAACATCGTTCGTTCGCCTTGGTTCTTTTTGGGCTTTAAGAAATGGACAGGATTAACAGGATTTTTCAGGATTTACAGGTTTAAGAGGAGGAAAAGCATTTTCCTTTCTGACCTGTAAATCCTGAAAAATCCTGTTAATCCTGTCCATCTCTTCAATTGTCAGTCGAGCAGGTTCTCGATCTCGGTCAGGGCATCGATCACCGCGTCGGGTCCCGCCGCGCGGATGTCCTGGCCGTGATTATAACCATAACTCATGCAGACGATGGAGAAGCCGGCGGCGCGCGCCGCCTTCACGTCGCTCACCGAGTCGCCGATCATCAGCGACTTCGCGGGGTCGGCGCCGAGCCGCTCCGCCGCGTGCAGCAGCGGCAGCGGATCGGGCTTCTTGCGCGCCAGGGTGTCGCCGCTGATGACGATGGCGAAGTCGTCGAAGACGCCGAGGGTCTTCAACAGCGGGTGGGTGAACTGCTCGGCCTTGTTGGTGACGCAGCCGAGGCGGTAGCCCTGCGCCTTCAGCCAGTCGAGCCCCTCGCGCACACCGGGGTAGAGATGGGTCCGCACCGCGGTGTTCTCGGCATAGAGTTCGAGGAAGATCGGGTAGGCGCGCTGGAAGAGCGTCTCGTCGGGCTCGCCGTCGAGCCGGCCGATCAGCGCCCGCCGGGTGAGCCGCTCGACGCCGTTGCCGACCCAGTCGCGTACCCGCTCCTCGCCGTGGGGTGCCATGCCGAGACGCCGCATCATCTCGTCGACGCAGAAGGCCAGGTCCGGCACGCTGTCCACCAGCGTCCCGTCCACGTCGATCAACACCATCTCCGGATTACGGATCATTTTTGAGCTCCGGTGCTGAAAACGCGGAGAACGCAGAGGCGCAGAGAACGCAAAGGAAGAGTCGTAAGGCTGACCACTGGCCAACCCAATCATTCTTCTCTGCGTTCTCTGCGTCTCCGCGTTCTTTGCGTTTTTTCTCGGGACGTCGAAAAGGACTCAGGAACCGACCTTGGCCAGCTCGTCGCGGAACTGCTGGACGATGGTGTCGTAGCGGTTGGCATCGGCGTCGTTGGCGCCGCCGAAGATGCCGGAGCCGGCGACGAAGGTGTCGGCGCCCGCCTCGGCGATCTCGCGGATGTTGCTCGCCTTCACCCCGCCGTCGATCTCCAGGCGGATGTCGCGGCCGGAGGCATCGATGATCTTACGCGCCTGGCGCAGCTTCTCCAGGGTCGCCGGGATGAAGCTCTGGCCGCCGAAGCCGGGGTTGACCGACATCAGCAGCACCATGTCGACCTTGTCGATCACCCACTCCAGGCAATCGAGCGGGGTGGCGGGATTGAACACCAGACCGGACTTGCAGCCCTCGCCCTGGATCAGCTGCAGGGTGCGGTCGACGTGGCGCGAGGCCTCGGGGTGGAAGGTGATGTAGCTGGCGCCGGCCTTGGCGAAGTCGGGCACCAGCGCGTCCACCGGCTCGATCATCAGGTGGACGTCGATCGGCGCGGTGACGCCGTGCTTGCGCAGCGCGTCGCAGACCAGCGGGCCGATGGTCAGGTTCGGCACGTAGTGGTTGTCCATCACGTCGAAGTGGACGATGTCGCAACCGGAGGCGAGGACGTTGTCCACCTCCTCTCCCAGCTTGGCGAAGTTGGCGGAGAGGATGGAGGGGGCGAGCTGGAAGTCGGCCATGTCGATGACTCCTGAATTTCGATTATGATCTTGTCCAGGGAGCCGTCACGACCCCCCCGTATCCCAAGCGCCCGGTGGGCGCGGGCGAAAGAGCCCGGAACTCTACCGGAACCGCGCCTATTCGGCAATCGCGCCAAAAACCAACTTGAATTCAATCCGCTACGTGAAGCTTTCCACCCTCTTCCTGGTGCTGCTGACGATCCTCGCCGGGAATGCCGGGGCCGCCGGCGAACGCTGGGCGGACCGCCTCAACGCGGCCGAGGGGGAGACGCTGCTATGGTTGGAAGCGGACGTGGTGCCCGAGGAGAGCCCCGCCGCCGAGCCCGCGCCGACCGCCGGCGCGGCGGCGGAACCGTCGCCGGCCACATCACCGGGCCCCGCGCAGGCGACACCGGCCGCCAGCCCGACGCCGAGCCCGACTGAAAGCCTCTCACCTTCCCCGTCCCCATCGCCCGACACGGGGGCCGAATCCCCCCCCAAGGACCGCTTCGCCGCCCTGGCTCTCCCTTTCCTCACCCCGCAGCCTGAGGGCGGAGTGATCCTGATCCACGACCGCGGCGGCCACCCCGACTGGCCCGGAGTGATCGCGCCGTTGCGCCGCAGCCTGCCCAACCACGGCTGGGCCACCCTCTCCATCGAGTATCCCAACGGGACCCCCGGATTCGAACGCCGCATCGCCCGGGCGGTGAAGCGGATCGAGGCGGCGCTGCGCTTCTACAATGAGCGCCAGCTGTTCAACGTGGTGCTGGTGGGCCACGGCGAGGGGGCGCTGGCCGCCGCCGCCTACCTCGCCGACAACCCGCGCTCCGGGATCAGCGGCTTCGTCGCGGCGAGCCTGCCGACGCCCCCCGCCTCCGTGGGAGGACTGGTACTATTGGAGGGGATCCAGGTGCCGATGCTGGAGCTCTATGGCGAGCGGGACCGCTTCGAGGTGGTCGACGGCGCCCGCGAACGCTCCCGGGCGGTACTGCGTGGCGGCAACGCCCAGTACCGCCAACGGCTGGTGGCGGGGGCCGACCACTTCTTCTCCGCCATGGAGCCGACCCTGGTGGAGGCGGTGCGGCGGTGGCTGAAACGCTACTGCTCCGGCAAGAAGATGGAGTTGAGCAGCCTCGAGGGGCGGGCGATCCGCAAGTCCCTCGGGCGGGTCGACGCCTCGCCAGCCGCCGACGACGGCGCACCGCCGGTGGAAGAGGGGAGCAAACCACTCCCCGACGACGCCCCCTGAGCATCGTTACGCTACCACCGGGCGGAACAAACGACCGTTCCGACCGATGAAACTTCCGGCCGCCGTCTAGCCCCTTTTCATCCGCCTCCGGCCGGGGCAAAATGGCCGGCTCGCGAACAGGGAACCAATTGATGTCCATTGCGCTAACGCTCCACCTTTTGGCGACCGTGATCTGGGTCGGCGGTATGTTTTTCGCCCACGTGGCGATGCGTCCGGTGGCCGCCCAGCTGCTGGCGCCGCCGCAGCGGCTGCCGCTGCTGGCAGGGGTGTTCAAGCGCTTCTTCCTGTGGGTGTGGATCGCGGTGATCGTGCTGCCGGTGAGCGGCTACTGGATGGTCTTCGCGGTGCTCGGCGGGATGGGCGCCGTGGGCATCCATATCCACATCATGAGCGCCCTCGGCCTGGTGATGATCGGGCTGTTCGTCTTCCTCTATCTGCTCCCCTTCCGCGCCATGCGCGCGGCGCTCACCCGTGATGACTTCCGCGAGGCGGGACGGCGGCTGGCGCTGATCCGCGGGATCGTCGCCACCAACCTGGTGCTGGGGCTCACCGTCACCGTCATCGCCGTCGCCGGCAAATTTTTCTGAGCGGGAAACGGATGCGTTGGGGGCTGCGCCCCCGCATCCGTTTCCCGATCAGAAAAATTTGTGCGTGGGTGTGAAGGCGGGTGGCTGCGACGGCGCCTTCACCGCACCCCTCGGAACTTTTTTTGCTGCGATCCGTTCTTAACGGGTGGTTTGCATAACTTCCGAAGGAGCTGCCCATGAGCCGTCTCTCCCGTCTTGTCCGCCCGCTGGTGGCGGCACTCTTCATCGCCGCCTCCCCGATCGTCTCCGCCGCCCTGCCCCTGGCGGTGGACGGCGAGCCGTTGCCGACCCTCGCGCCGATGCTCGAGCGGATCACCCCGGCGGTGGTCAACATCGCCACCTACACCCGGGTACGGGTCTCCAATCCGCTGATGGAGGACCCCTTCTTCCGCCGCTTCTTCTCGCTGCCCGCCCCCCAGGAGCGGCGCTCGCGGGCCGCCGGTTCCGGCGTGGTGGTGGACGCCGAACGCGGCTATATCGTCACCAACCACCACGTGGTCGACAACGCCGAGGAGGTGGTGGTCACCCTGCGCGACGGACGCACCCTCGACGCCCAGGTGGTGGGCAGCGATCCGGAGACCGACGTGGCGGTGATCCAGGTGCCAGCCGAACACCTCACCGCCATCCCGATGGCCGACTCGGACAAGCTGCGGGTGGGCGATTTCGTGGTCGCCATCGGCAACCCCTTCGCCCTCGGCCAGACCGTCACCTCCGGCATCGTCTCGGCGCTGGGCCGCTCCGGCCTCGGCATCGAGGGCTACGAGGACTTCATCCAGACCGACGCCTCGATCAACCCCGGCAACTCCGGCGGCGCTCTGGTCAACCTGCGCGGCGAACTGACCGGCATCAACACCGCGATTCTCTCCAAGAGTGGCGGCAACGTCGGCATCGGCTTCGCCATCCCCACCAACATGGTGCGCCAGGTGCTCGACCAGTTGGTTAGCCACGGCCGGGTGGAGCGCGGCCGCCTCGGCATCACCGCCCAGGACCTCACCCCGGAGCTGGCCGCCGCCTTCGGCATCGACGAGCGCGGCGGCGCGGTGGTCGCCCAGGTGACCCCCGACTCGCCGGCCGCCAACGCCGGCGTCCAGGTGGGGGACGTGATCGTCTCGGTCAACGGCCACGCGGTGCGCGATGCCGCCGGGGTGCGCAACGCCGTCGGTCTGTTGCGGGTGGGGAGCGAGGTGGAGATGAAGGCGCTGCGCAGCGGCCAGCGGCTGACGCTCAAGGCGAAGGTGGAGAACGTCGCCCGCGACACCCTGGAGGGCGAGCGTCTCGACCCGCGACTGGCCGGCGCGCTGTTCAAGCTGATGGGTGAGCCGGGGAACGACCACGGAGTGGCGATCGCGCGGATCGAGCCCGGTTCGCCGGCGGCCCGCGCCGGCCTGCGCCGCGGCGACCTGATCGCCAGCGTCAACCGCCGCCCGATCACCTCCATCGAGGAGCTGGAGGCCGCGGTGGGCAACGGCAACGGCCCGCTGCTGCTCAACATCCACCGTGGACGCGAGGCGCAGTTCCTGCTGTTGCGGTGATCCTTTCAGGGCCGTTGCGTTTCGACCATGAAGGAGGCGAGAAGGGGTTATAGGGCGCCCCGCGGGCGCCGCGGCCGATCCGAACGGAAGGCGGTTTCGTTCGGCACGGCCCCCGCGGGGCGCCCTATACCCCTTGGTACGCTTCGTTCCTCTTCATGCCCTTGATGGTGAAATCATCCACCGTCCGAAAAGGATGACTCAGCGATTGAGCCACTCCAGGTATTCGCGCACGCCCTCTTCGACGGTCTTGAACGGCCGGTCGTAGCCCGCCTCGCGGAGCAGCGTGATATCCGCCTGGGTGAAGCTCTGGTAGCGCCCCTTGAGGTGGTCGGGGAAGGGGATGTACTCGATCTCGCCCTTGCCGTGATAGGCGATCACCGCGCGGGCGACGTCGTTGAAGCTCTGCGCGCGGCCGGTGCCGACGTTGAAGATGCCGGAGACCCGCGGGTTGTCGAGCAGCCACAGGTTCACCGCCACCGCGTCGCCGACGTAGATGAAGTCGCGGCTCTGGCCGCCGTTCTCATAGCCGTCGCAGCCCTCGAAGAGCTTCGGGTTCTGGCCGGCCAGCACCTGGGTGTTGAGGTGGAAGGCGACGGAGGACATGGTCCCCTTGTGCTGCTCGCGGGGGCCGTAGACGTTGAAGTAGCGCAGCCCGCACACCTGGGTGCCAATCTCGGGCATCAGCCGGCGCACGTAGTTGTCGAACTGGAACTTGGAGTAACCGTACATGTTGAGCGGCTCCTCGAACTCCGGCGACTCCTTGAAGGTGGTGCCGCCGCCGTAGACCGAGGCGCTGGAGGCGTAGATGAAGGCCGCGCCGCGCTCCAGGCAGTAGTGGAGCAGCGCCTTCGAGTACTCGTAGTTGACGTCCATGATGAACTTGCCGTTCCACTCGGTGGTCGACGAGCAGGCGCCCTCGTGGAAGATCGCCTCCACCGGCTCGGGGAACTCCTCGTCGTCGGCCACCCACTGGATGAAGTCGTCCTTGTCCATGTAGTCGAGGATGCGGCAGTCGACGAGGTTCTTGAATTTGGTGCCGTCCTCCAGGTCGTCCACCACCAGGATGTCGTCGCGCCCGCGCGCGTTGAGCGCCTTGACGATGTTGGAGCCGATAAAGCCGGCGCCGCCGGTGACAATGATCATTCGCCTTCCTCCGCGTTGGATGTTCGGTTTGCCGCTACCGGCCGCCGCGCAGGCGCTCGATCAGGCCGGTGGTGGAGAGGCCGTCGACGAAGCCGAGGATCGCCACTTCGCCGCCGTGGGCCTTGACGCACTTCGCGCCGGCCACCTCGTCCGGGCGGTAGTCGCCGCCCTTCACCAGCACGTCGGGGAGCACCCGGCAGTAGAGCCGTTCGGGGGTGTCCTCGGCGAAGGGGACCACCCAGTCGACGCACTCCAGGGCGGCGAGCAGCGCCATGCGCTGTTCGATCGGGTTGATCGGCCGCTCCTCGCCCTTCAGCCGGCGCACCGAGTCGTCGTCGTTGACCGCCACCACCAGCCGGTCGCCGAGGCGTCGCGCCTCCTCCAGGTAGGTGACGTGGCCGTGGTGCAGCAGGTCGAAGCAGCCGTTGGTCATCACCACCCGTTCGCCGTGGGCGCGGGCGTCGGCCACCGCCTCCACCAGGCGGTCCTCGCCGACCACCCCGCGGGCATCGTCGTGCTCCTCGTGCAGGGCGCGGCGCAGCTCGGCGGCGGTGACCGTGGCGGTGCCCACCTTGCCCACCACCAGGCCGGCGGCGAGGTTGGCCAGGATGGTCGCCTCGGGCCAGTCGTCGCCGGCGGCCAGGGCCGCGGCGAGCACCGAGATGACGGTGTCGCCGGCACCGGTGACGTCGTAGACCTCGCGGGCACGGGTCGGCAGGTGGAGCACGTCGCAGTCGCGGCGAAACAGGCTCATGCCGTGCTCACCGCGGGTCACCAGCACCCCCTCCAGCTCGAAGCGCTCGAGCAGTTCGCTGCCGCGTTCGACCAGCGCCTCGTCGTCGCGGCAATGACCCACCACCGCCTCGAACTCCCCCAGGTTGGGGGTGATCAGGCTGGCCCCGCGGTAGCGGCCGAAGTCGCGCCCCTTGGGGTCCACCAGCACCGGGCGGCCGGCCGCGCGGGCCAGCTCGATCAGCCGCGGGGCGTCGCGTAGCGCCCCTTTGGCATAGTCGGAGAGCAGCACCACGTCGCAACGTTCGAGCCCGGTCGAGAACGGTTCGATCAACGAGCTCTCGTCGCCGTCGTGGAAGGCGTCCTCGAAGTCGAGGCGGATCAGCTGCTGGTGGCGCGAGAGCACCCGCAGCTTGGTGATGGTGGGGGCCCCTTCCACCACGCGGAAGGCGCAGCGCACCCCGGCGGACTCCAGCCGGCGGCCGAGGACCTCGGCCGCCTCGTCGCGGCCGGTGAGGCCGACCAGCTCCACCGAACCGCCCAGCGCCGCGATGTTCAGCGCCACGTTGGCCGCCCCGCCGGGGCGCTCCTCGCGGCTCTCCACCCGCACCACCGGCACCGGCGCCTCGGGCGAGATGCGCGAGGTGGCGCCGTGGTAGTAGCGGTCGAGCATCACGTCGCCGGCCACCAGCACGCGGGCGCGATCGAAGGGGGGGAGGGCGCTCTTCAGCATCGGCAGTCACTTCTTCGTTTGGGCCACTTTCAACAGCAGGGCGTCGATGTGCTGCTGCTTGAGCTTGGCGCGCGCCTCGTTGAGCACGGCCAGGTCGCTGAACGGCCCCAGGCGCACCCGGTGCCAGGTCTCGTTGCCGGAGGTGGTCACCTTCTGGATCTCGGCGGAGAGACCGAGGAAGGCGATCTTCGCCTTCAGCTGGTCGGCCTGCTCGTTGGTGCGGAAGGAGCCGGCCTGGAGCATGTAGGTGCCGGGGGCCTTCACCTGGGGCACCCCCTCCTTCACCTCGGCGGAGAGCTCCTGGGGCGGCACCACCGTCTCCATCTCCGAGAGGATGGTGTAGAACTCGAACTTCGGCTTCTCCGGCGCCTTCTTCGCCTCCGCGGTGGGGGTCGGCCGGGGCTTCGGCTGGGGCTTCGGCGTCTCCTTGGGGGGCGGCGGCGATGGCTTCGGCGTCACCTTCACCGCGTGTTCCGGGGCTCCCGCCGGTTGGGTGGCCAACCAGGCGAGCGCCGCGATGAACAGTCCCACCACCAGCCCGGTGGTCAGCATCAGCCACGCCGGGGCGACGGTGCGCTCCGGCTTCTTGTTGCGGGAGGTGGTGTTCTTGTAGTCGCGGGACATGGTGGACTACATGGTCTCCGGAGCGGAGACCCCGAGCAGGCGCAGGCCGTTGGCCAGCACCTGGCGGGTCGCCTCGATCAGGTTGAGGCGGGCGTCGCGCAGCTCCACGTCGTCGACCAGGAAGGGGTGGGCGTTGTAGTAGGCGTGGAAGTCGTTGGCCAGTTCGCGCAGGTAGTGGGCGACCTGGTGGGGCTCGTGGTTGAGCGCGGCGGCCTCCACCACCTCGGGGTACTTGGCGAGGCTGGTGAACAGCGCCTCCTCGTGGGACTCGTCGAGCCGGCCGAGGCCGGCCGCGCCGCGGGCGTGGTCGCGGTCGAGCCCCTTCTCGCCGAGCTGGCGCATCACGCTGCACACCCGGGCGTGGGCGTACTGGATGTAGTACATCGGGTTGTCGTTGGACTGCGACTTGGCCAGATCCAGGTCGAAGTCGAGGTGCTGCTCGCACTTGCGCATGACGTAGAAGAAGCGGGCGGCGTCGCTGCCCACCTCGTCGCGCAGCTCGCGCAGGGTGACGAACTCGCCGGAGCGGGTCGACATCTGCGCCTTCTCGCCGCCGCGGTAGAGGATCGCGAACTGCACCAGCAGCACGTCGAGCTTGGCGGGGTCGCCGCCCATCGCCTCGATCGCCGCCTTCACCCGCGGCACGTAGCCGTGGTGGTCGGCGCCCCAGATGTCGATCAGCCGGTCGAAGCCGCGCTCCAGCTTGTGCATGTGGTAGGCGATGTCGGAGGCGAAGTAGGTCTTGGCGCCGTTGTCGCGCACCACCACCCGGTCCTTCTCGTCGCCGAAGGCGGTGGAGCGGAACCACAGCGCCCCCTCCTGCTCGTAGATGTGGCCGGCGGCCTGGAGCTTCTCGATGGCGCGGTCGACGGTGCCGTCCTCGGTCAGCGAGCGCTCGGAGAACCACTCCTGATAGGTGACGCCGAACTCGCCGAGGTCCTGGCGGATGTCGCCGAGGATGTCGTCGAGGGCCAGATCGAACACCTTGCGGTAGGTCACCGGCCCGAGCAGCTCCTTGGCGCGCGCGATCAGGCCGTCGATGTGCGCCTCCTTGTCGCCGCCCACCGGCTCGTCGTCGGGCACCCCCTCGAACAGCACCGCCTCGGGGTGGCGGTACTCATCGCCGTTCTCCCGGTGCAGGGTGGCGGCGATGTCCCAGATGTAGTCGCCCTTGTAACCGTTGGCGGGGAAGGCGAAGGCCTCACCGGCCAGCTCCAGGTAGCGCAGCCAGACGCTGGTGGCGAGGATGTCCATCTGCCGGCCGGCGTCGTTGACGTAGTACTCGCGATGCACCTCGAAACCGGCCGCCTCCAGCAGGTCGGAGACCACCGCACCATAGGCCGCGCCGCGGCCGTGGCCGACGTGGAGCGGACCGGTGGGGTTGGCGGAGACGAACTCCACCATCACCTTCTGCCCCTTGCCGACCGTCGAGCGACCGTAGGCCTCACCGGCGGCGAGGATGTCGCCGACGATGGCGCGGGCCGCTTCGGCGGTCATGTGGAAATTGATGAAGCCGGGTCCTGCGATCTCCACCTTGGCCACCCGTTCGGAGGCGGGCAAGCTGCCTACGATCAGCTCGGCGATGTCGCGGGGCTTCCTGCGGGCGGGCTTGGCCAGCAGCATCGCCACGTTGCAGGCGAAGTCGCCGTGCTTCTTGTCGCGGGTCCGTTCGATGGTCAGGCTGGACGGGGGGGCGCACTCCAGGGTGCCGCCGGCGCGCAGGGACTCCAGCGCCCCCAGCAGCAGGGATTCGAGATGGCGTTTCAAGGTGTTGGGTTCCGGCTCGGTGGATCGGAGAACCGGCAATTCTACCCTTTGGCGATGACGGACGGAACCGGGCGTGCGAGGGAGCCGAGCGGCGGCGTTTCAACCACGGAGGATCACTGGGCGAAAGAGGGGGGATGGCGCCGGCACGTCCGCTGCCGCCGGGTCGAAGGCGGCACTTCGACCCGGCGGCAGGGCGCCTTGCTTGGCGCCCGAATCATTTCCCGGCAATGTAGCGCCGATCGTCGAAGGTGTGTACCCACTCCGGCCGGAACCCCACCAGCACCGCGGTCACCATGCCGTTGAGGAACCCCTCCGGGACCATCATCAGGGGGAAGAAGGGAAGGTACTCGTAGGAGAGCCGCGACATCGGATAGGTGCCGCTGAGCAGCAGCACCAGGACGGTGACGGTGGCCGACAGCGCCACCGCCAGCCCCGCGCCGAAAAAACCGTTGCCGAGTACGTAGATGAAGAAGTTGAGCGGCAGCCGCCGCTCCAGCTGGCCGCGCAGCCAGTGGCTGAAGAGGATCGGCACCGCTCCCATCAGCAGGATGTTCACCGGGAAGGTGTGCCAGCCGGCCCCGCCGTTGAGGGTGATACCGAAGAGCACCAGGGAGGCGCCGATCAGCGCCATCTGCCAGCCGAACATCAGGGTCAGGGTGGTCATCCCCAGGTAGTGGAAGCTCATCCCCGGGGAGATGCCGGCGCGCATCGACCAGATCACCAGCAGCACCACGCAGGCGCCGAGGAAGGTGTTGAAGGTGGCCGGCTCCAGCATCCGCTTCCACGGGGCGTGGCGGATCGCCCGGTACATCAGGTAGAGGTAGATCAGCAGCGCCATGCCGATCCACTCGATCGGCAACAGCCCGTCGGGCATGTCCACGGAACGGCTCCTCGGGGTGCGGCCGGCGATCGCCCGGTGCCGGCGGCACGGCCCCTGTGGGCTGCGGCCCTCCCGGCCGCGATGGTTCAGAGTGCCGGACCCGACGCAACCGTCGATCCGGGTATCCTGCAATAATAACCTTTGACCGTAGAAACCCCTACTCTACCCTCGTCGCTCCGCCTATTCGAGCAAATCGAAGGCGGTAAATTCGATCGTGGCAGCTTCGTTTTCGATGGGCACGCTACGCTTTGCCCATCCTACGTTACCCCTCGGCCGCCTCCTCCGCCGCCTTCTTCCGCCGGTAGCGCACCTTCTTCAGGCTCTTCGAACCGACGTAGCCGATGAACTCCTCGAAGTTCTCGAAGCGGTCGGCCAGCGCCGAGACCGTCTCCACCAGGGCGCGGGTCTCCGCGATCTCCTCGTGGCTGCGCCCGCAGGCGCGGCAGTGGGTCCCCTCTTCGGAGCAGTGCTCCTTGCCGATGCAGGGTACGAATTTCAACCAAGCCTCCTCCCCGTGTCGGGTTCATCACAAACAATCGCGCAAAAAAACAGCCAGTTAGCCGCCCATCTTCCAGTAACTTGCAAAAATGCAGCCACCTTGGCCCGGGACTCAGGAATTCACGCAGGTGTCATCGGCCGTTGGAAGAATACTCCTCCCCTGGAAGGGAGCCCGGCGCCGGCGCCCCGACGGAGCCGCCAATCCACTGCTGGAGCCCTGGCTTGATGATGCACCTGCCGCCCCTCCACTGCGCCTCGACCCTCGGCGAACTGCCCGCCTTCGATGAGACGGTGGGCAGCGAGACGCCGGGGGAGGAGGTGGCGCGCCGGCTGCGCAGCCGCGAGGAGCTGCCGGGGGTGATGGTGACCCACGAAGGCCACCTCGCCGGCGTGATCTCGCGGCGCGGCTTCCTGGAGACCATGTCCCAGCGCTACGGCCTGGAGATCTACCTCCAGCGGCCGGTACGGATGCTCCTGGAGGCGCTGCCCACCCCGCCGCTGCGGCTGCCCGCCGAGCTCTCGGTGCACCACGCCGCCGCCCGCGCCCTGGAACGCCCGGAGGCCGAGCTCTACGAACCGGTGGCGGTGGACAGCGGAGGCCGCCCGCGGCTGGTCGACGTCCACACCCTGCTGCGCGCCCAGTCGCGCATCCTGGAGCTGGCCCACGCCGAGACCGCCCGCGCCCTGGACGAGCTGCGCGACACCCAGGAGGACCTGCTGGAGGCGCGCAAGATGGCCGCCCTGGGCCAACTGGTGGCGGGCATCGCCCACGAGATCAACACCCCGGTGGGGGTCAGCCTCACCGCCGCCACCCACTGGCGGGAGGAGGCGGCGCGGCTTCGTAGTGCTTTCGAGGGGGGCGGACTGAAACGCTCCGAGCTGAAGCGCTTCCTCTCCCATGGCGACGAATCGGCGGGGCTGGTGATCACCAATCTGCAGCGGGCCGCCGAGCTGATCCGCGGCTTCAAGCAAGTGGCGGTGGACCAGAGCGTGGAGACCCGCCGCCCGTTCAAGCTGCGCAGCTATTTGAAGACGGTGCTGCACAGCCTGCGCCCGCGGCTCAAGCAGACCCCCCACGTGGTGGAGGTGGAGTGTCCCAAGCGGCTCACCCTCGACAGCTACCCCGGCGCGCTGTGGCAGGTGATCACCAACCTCACCATCAACGCGCTGACCCACGCCTTCGAAGAGGGCGCCAAGGGATTGGTCCGGATCGACGTCCATGAACGCGACGAGCGGGTCCTGATCGACTTCCGCGACAACGGCCGCGGCGTACCCAAGGCGCACCAGGAGCGGCTCTTCGAACCCTTCTTCACCACCCGCCGCGGCCGCGGCGGCACCGGCCTCGGACTGCACATCACCTACAACCTGGTGACCCGCCGCCTCGGCGGCGAGATCCACTGCGAGAGCCCCACCCCCGCGGGTCCGGGCACCCGCTTTCTCATCGACATCCCGGCGGTCGCGCCCGACGCCGACCGCTCCACGACGTAGCGCCCCCAATCCGGAGGTTCCCATGAACTTCGACCGATTCTCGCAACTGCTGGCCAGCGACGGCATCTCCGCCGACACCCGCCACGGCGACCTGTTCCGCGTCGACGGAGGTGAGGAGGACGAACTGCTGCTGCTCGACGACGAGGAGGTGACCCCCCACGACAGCGCCGATGCCTGGAAGGTGTTGATCGTCGACGACGACGAAGAGGTGCACCAGGTGACCCGGCTGGTGCTCTCCGATCTCTCCTTCGACGACCGCCCGGCGCAGTTCGTCAGCGCCTTTTCCGGCCACCAGGCCCGCGCCATGCTTGCCGAACACCCCGACGTGGCGCTGGTGCTGCTCGACGTGGTGATGGAGCGCGACGACGCCGGCCTGCGCCTGGTGCGCCACATCCGCGATGAACTGCACAACGCCAACACCCGGATCATCCTGCGCACCGGCCAGCCGGGCCGCGCCCCGGAGCGCCACGTGATCCTCCACTACGACATCAACGACTACCGGGAAAAGGGCGAACTGACCGCCCAGCAGCTCTACACCAGCGTCATCTCCTCGCTGCGCACCTACCAGGCGATCCGCGAGCTGGAGGCGATGAACAGCGAACTGGAGGCGCGGGTGGAGGCGCGCACCCACGAACTGCGCGAAGCCAACGAGGCGCTGGCCCGCGCCCGCGACCGCCTCCAGCTGGAGCACGATCTGGCCAAGGAGGTGTTCCGCAAGGCGGTCAAGCCCGGCTCCCTCGACCACCCCCGCCTGCGCCACTGGCGCGCACCGATGGACGTGGTCAGCGGCGACCTGCTGCTCGCCGCCCGCCGTCCCGGCGGCGGCCAGTACCTGCTGATGGGCGACTTCACCGGCCACGGCCTCTCCGCCGCCCTCGGCGCCCTGCCCATCGCCCAGCTCTTCTACCGCGAGTGCCGCCGCGGCCACGACGTGGCGCGCATCGTCGTCGCCCTCAACGAACTGCTCGAACAATCGCTGCCCACCGGCTTCTTCCTCGCCGCCTGCCTGGTGGAGGACGACGGCGAGGGTCACGCGCGGATCTGGAACGGCGGCGCACCCGACGCCCTGCTGCTCGACCGCGACGGCCGCGTGGTCCGGCGCTTCCCCTCCGGCGACCTGGCGCTCGGCATCGTCCACAGCGACCATCTGGAACTGGCGATCCAAGCGATCCACCATGGCGAGGCGACCCGGCTGCTCCTCTACACCGACGGCGTCATCGAGGCGCGCAACGAGGCGGGAGAGATCTTCGGTGAGGAGCGCCTGCTGGCCGCCCTGGAGAGCGAAGAGGACGCGGTGGAGCGGGTTCGCCACCACCTCGAAACCTTCCGCGGCGACGCCTCGCAGACCGACGACATCACCCTGGTGGAGCTCCTCCACCCCGAGGCGGCCGGATAACCACGAAGCGTTTCGCCGCGAGGCGCACCGGTCGGAGCGTGGTGCGCCTCGTACCTCGGCACACCCTACGGTCGCGTGCGCATCTCCGCGTACTTTCGAATGCGGCGCCCCCCCGACGCGACGCCCCCCGCGGTGCCAAGGGCCCGCGAAAGAATAACCCCCTGTTTGGGGAGGCCGATCCGCTTCCCCCGGCGGCGTTGCGCAAAGGGTTACCTACAACGCGTATGCGCCCCTTTGCGCGCCTTGCCGGAGGGGCGTCTCGACGCCACAAAACAGGGTGTTATTCTTTCGCGGGCCCTGAGCCCCATCCGACACGGGAAACAACAAGAATGATCGAGATCGACGGCAGCCGCGGCGAGGGGGGCGGACAGATCCTGCGCAGCGCCCTCACCCTGTCGCTGATCACCGGCCACCCCTTCACCCTCCGCGACATCCGCGCCCGCCGCGCCAAGGCCGGCCTCGCGCCGCAACACCTCGCCGCCGTCCAGCTCGCCGCCGCCATCGGCCAGGCCGAGGTGGAGGGCGACCGCATCGGCGCCCACGAACTCACCTTCCGCCCCCACACCCTGCGCGCCGACCACTACCACCAGGACGTCGGCACCGCCGGCGCCACCCCGCTGCTCGCCCAGACCGCCCTGCTCCCCCTGGCGCTCGCCCGCCACGCCTCGCGCCTCACCCTCAGCGGCGGCACCCACGTGCGCTGGTCCCCCTGCGCCCACTATCTGGAGTGGCAGTGGCTCCCCTACCTGCGCGAGATGGGCGTCGAGACCACCTTCCGCCTGGAGCGCGCCGGCTTCTATCCCCGGGGCAACGGCGCCATCGAGCTCACCGTCGAACCGGCCGAGCGCCTGCTGCCGCTGCACCTCACCCGCAGCGGCGCCCTGCTCGGCGTGCGCGGCCTGAGCGCGGTGGCCGATCTCCCGCGGGAGATCGCCGAACGGCAGGCGCGGCGCGCCGACCACCTGCTCCACGGCATCACCCCCGAGAGCGCGGTGGAGGTAGCCGAACTCCCCGCCGGCTCCCCCGGCACCCTGCTCATCCTGCTCGCCGAATTCGAATACAGCCGCGCCTGCTTCTTCGCCCTGGGCGAACGGGGCAAGCGCGCCGAACAGGTGGCCGACGAAGCGGTCGACGCCCTGCGCGAATTCCTCGCCACCGACGCCGCCATCGACCCCTGGCTCGCCGACCAGCTGCTCCTCCCGCTGGCGCTCGCCGACGGCGAATCCCAACTGCGCACCCCCGCGGTCACCGGCCACCTGCGCACCAACCTCGAAGTGATCGAAGCCTTCCTCCCCGATACCGTCACCCTCGAAGGCGCCGACGACGCCCCCGGCGACCTCTACATCCACGGCCACGGCCTGCCGTAGTTCTTTTCAGCGCTCGTGAACAACGCGGAGGACGCAGAGACGCAGAGAACGCGGAGAAGAGTAATTGGGGCGAAAAAAAAGCTGGCGCCGGAGAGGGAGTTGTCCACGGAAACTACCAACTCTGCCGCGGCCTGCTGCTTTCGTCTCATTCTTCTTTGCGCTCTCTGCGTTCTCCGCGTTACCCCTCCCACCGCCAAACAGCCGCCCTCCCCGCCCCTCCCGCCGGCCGAAACAAGCCACTGCCCAACGCCCGCGCTCAACGCAGAGAACGCGGAGACGCAGAGAACGCAAAGAAGAAAAGGGCGAGAACACAAACCCAGCACCAATCCGACCGCCAGCCCCCTCTTCTCCGCGTACTCCGCGTCTCTGCGCCCTCCGCGTCCATCATCCGCCCCACAACAACGTGCTTGCCCGCCACCAACGACCCTCCGTACAATGCGCGGTTTCCTTTCGAACACCAGAGGCAGCGACCGTCATGGCCGACGTACTCCACACCTCCGAACTGAAGAGCCTGAAGCTCCTGAACCGCGGCAAGGTGCGCGACATCTACGGGATCGACGAGCGTCATCTGCTGATCATCACCACCGACCGCCTCTCCGCCTTCGACGTAATCCTCCCCACCGCCATCCCCGGCAAGGGGCGGATGCTCACCGAGATCTCCAACTTCTGGTTCGAGCGCACCCGACACCTGCTGCCCAACCACCTCGCCGGAATCCCCCTGGAGCAGGTCCTGCCCGACGCCGCCGAGCGCGCCCAAGTGGAAGGCCGTGCCATCGTGGTCAAACGCCTCAAGCCCCTGCCGGTGGAGGCGATCGTCCGCGGCTACCTCGTCGGCTCCGGCTGGAAGGACTACCGGAAGAGCGGCCAGGTCTGCGGCATCGACCTCCCCGCCGGCCTGCAACTGGCCGACAAACTGGAACAGCCCCTCTACACCCCCTCGACCAAGGCGGAGGTGGGCGAACACGACGAAAACGTCGACTACGCCCACACCGTCGGCCTGCTCGGCGAGTCGCTGGCCGCCCAAGTCCGCGACATGAGCCTGAAGATCTACAGCGAGGCCCGCGACTACGCAGCCGGCCGCGGCATCATCATCGCCGACACCAAATTCGAGTTCGGCGTCGACGAGGCCGGCACCCTGCACCTGATCGACGAGGCCCTGACCCCCGACTCCAGCCGCTTCTGGCCGATGGACCAGTACCGGCCCGGCACCAACCCGCCGAGCTTCGACAAGCAGTATGTGCGCGACTGGCTGGAGACGCTGGATTGGGACAAGAAGGCGCCGGGGCCGGAGCTGCCGCCGGAGGTGGCGCAGCGAACCGCCTACAAGTACGCCGAGGCGCTGAAGCGGTTGAAGGGCTAGCCTGCAACAATCGAGTGGCGACGAATAGAGTTATTACTCCTAGCCGTCGGTTGCCGCGCGATTGAAGGGGCGGGCTCTTCCATTACCTTCGAGAAGGATGGTTTACGCGCCACCTTCCATCGGCCCCATCCACACAAGGAGGCACTGCGCTACCGCGTAAAGGATGTTCGGCGCTTTTTGCAGATGCTTGGAGTCACACCGTGAACAGCATGAGCTACAAGGGTTATTCAGCCCGCATCGAATTCGACGCTGAAGATCGGGTTTTCGTCGGCCATATCGCCGGAATACGCGACATCGTCAGCTTTCACGGCAGCACGGTGGACGAGTTGGAAGAGGCCTTCCATCAGGCCACCGACGATTACCTCACGGCCTGCGAGGAGCTCGGTCAATCACCCAACAAGCCCTACTCCGGCAAGCTCATGCTGCGAGTCCCACCGGAAACCCACGCCGCCGTAGCGACCGCCGCGGAACTCAACGGGAAAAGTATCAACCAGTGGGCCACAGACATTCTGGACAAGGCGGCTCACGGCTGACCAGTAACGCGCTGAACGGGCATCCGGCAACGCTTGATACAAGGTCTATTGCGACCCCCCCGACGAGCGCACCACATCTCATCAATGAGGCACCGCTCCCGACCCCAACCATTTCCGGCAAATAGAGGGACACCCACCCGGCAAATAGAGGGACACCCACCCAAATTCGGGCCGGGGCTGCATGTAAACCCAAACGAGCTTGATATCGAGGTCTTCCCCTCGTATCTTGACATATCATGACGTCACGCATCCGGTGCATCCCAATGACCGCCATCAAGATCAGCTCCAAAGTGGAAGAGGCGACCTGGAACGAGTTCCGCGCCTTCGCTCGCGACTCCCACCGCAACATCTCCGGCCTGCTCACCGAGGCGTTGCAGGACTACCTGACCCGCCACAAGGTGCGGCCGGACGTTCTCCAGCACCTGGAGGAGTCCATGGACGAGCACCAAGAGCTGGGGCGGCTCCTTGCCAAGTGAGGCGGTCCGCTTTCTGAGCCTGGATGAGGTCCTCGCCATCCACGAGCGGCTGATCGCCCGCTTCGGTGGCGCACCGGGGTTGCGCGACCCCGGGCTGCTCGACAGCGCGCTCTATCGCCCTCGGAGCGGCTACTACGACGACATCGCCCAGATGGCTGCCGCGCTCTTCGAATCGCTGATCAACAACCACCCGTTCGTCGACGGCAACAAGCGGGTCGCCTTCTTCGTCTCCGACGTCTTTCTGCGGCTGAACGGCTGGAAACTCGATGTGGAGGACGTTCAGGCCTACCGATTCCTCATCGGGCTATTGGAGGCCGGTGAGTGCGACTACGCCCACCTCCTTCCCTGGATTCGGCGATCGCTATGCCGTCATCCGTAGGCTACTCGTGCCGGTTCGGGCTACAGGACTCCCCGTACATCGCTGAGGAGACCAGTGTACTGGTTTGAATTTTGGGCAGTATTCGGCGAGTACACCGGTCGGTAAGGGCGTCGGTTAACCCATTCGGCGGGTGGTTCCGTTGAGCACGGCGGGCGCGGCCCGCCCTATAGGGCGCGCTGTGCGCGCCGTGTCAAACGAGGGCACCAGCCGGGAAGGACGCGGGAGAACCTGTTCGAGCGGCAAAACCGTTTTACCAGGGCGCGGGAATTCGACGCATCAATCGCTTGGCAGAGGGTGCTGGAGCACCCGGCGAGCCGCTTCGATCTCCCCCACCACCTCCGCCAGGATCAGGTGCAGCCCGGTCAGTTCGTCCGGGCTGAGGGCGAGGCGGTCGGTGCGCTCTTCGGCCAGTCCGGCGATCAGGGCAAGCAACGCCTTCAGTTTCCATTCGGCGGGAGGATAGGGGGACACCCACCCGCGGGAGGATAGGGGGACACCCACCCGTAGCGGAGGATAGGGGGACACCCACCCGCAGCCACCAGCCTCCCGTCCCCCCAACCAATGAAAATCTCCCCCTCCCTGCAAAACGGACATCATTGCCCGACACTTGTCGCCATGAACGGAAACGAACTCCTTAAAAGGCTGAAAAGGATCGCCAAGGAACGTGGGTGACGGCTGGAGATCCTCTCCACTCGCGGAATAGGGAGTCACGCAACCGTGCTGCTCGGTGAGCATCGCACCACATTGAAAGACCGGACCAAGGAGATTGGCCCCGGCCTCCTTGGCGCCATGCTCAAAACAGCGGGGTCTGGAGAAAACCGACATCGAGTAACCGCCATGACCGAACGATTCATCTATCCCGCAACCCTGACGTCTGACCAAGAGGGCCACCTCACCGTCGCCTTCCGCGATCTGCCGGAGGCGCTTACTGAGGGCGCCGACCACGCCGAAGCGCTGGAGGAGGCCCGCGACTGTCTGGAGGAGGCGATCGCCTACCGAATCGTGGCCAACGAGGCGATTCCCGAACCGTCCGCAAGGGGACGCGATGAGGTGGCGGTCAGCCTGCCGGCGCAGATGGCGGCGAAGGCGGCGCTCTATCTGGCGGCCCGCGAGGCGGGGATCAGCAAGGTGGAATTGGCCAATCGTCTCGGCTGCGACGAGAAGGAGGTGCGCCGGATGCTGGACCCCAGGCACCCCACCAAGCTCCCGCGGATCGAGGCGGCGCTGGCCGCTCTGGGCAAGCGGCTGGTGGTGCAGGTTCAGGCCGCGTGAACTCCTCCGCCTCCGGGATGGGTGGACAGTAGTCGGCGAGTACACCGGTCGGTAAGGGAGTCGGTTAACCCATTCGGCAGGTGATTCCGCTGAGCGCGGCGGGCGCGCCGTGCGCGCCATGCCAAACGAACGCACCCATCGGACAGGACGAAGGAAAACGGACCGAGAACGACCATTTCGTTCGGCACGGTTGCCCTTTGGCGATCAGCGGCGGATCACCGCGTGGATCTTCTCCTCGGTCAGCTCCTCCACGGAACTGAGTCGATCGATCTCGTCCCGCGCCTCGTCGATCACCCGATCGTAGAAGGTGACGATCTCCGGGTCGATGTCGTGCTTCTCCTCCGCCCGCACGCGGAACAGCACCATCTTGTTGAGGAAGTTGTTGAGGATGTGGTGGACCGCGCTGATGGTGGCGGTGAACAGCTCCGCCTTCTCCCGCTCCTTGCGTTCAAGGGCGAGGTAGTCGATGCGGATCAGCAGGAAGAGGAGCAGGCTGGTGATGGCGACATAGAACCACCCCTTGAAGGTCTGGAGCACGCCGAGCAGTTGGCGGTCGCTGACCAGGATGTCCAGCAGGCGGTCGGAGAAGAAGATCCAGAGCACGCCGAACAGGGCGTAGAGCGCGGTTACTTTGTAGTAGACGGGGACCTTGGACATGGGCAGGGCCTCGGCGGAGAGGGTAGCGCCGTTCCGCCTGCCCTCCTGTGGATCATTGGAGGAAACATAGCACCGGCCGACCCCGCCGTCAGAATGAGGCCCGGCCACGACGGAAAGATGGCAACCCCTTCCCCCCCCCTGGTTACGACGCTCCGCGTCGTAACCGGCCACCTTGGACGCTCTGCGTCCGATTTCGACCACCGCAGCTCTACCCAAAAGGGCGTCGACGCGGAGCGTCCAGGCGGAGACCTCCCTGCCGTGGAGGGCGGGTGGTGGGCGGGTTACCACGCAGAGCGTGGTAACCAGGAGGGGCAGGCATTCGACTCGTCAGTCGTTAGGGAACGGGCGCTGGAGCGCTTGGCGGGCCGCTTCGATCTCCCCCACCACCTCCGCCAGGATGAGGTGCAGCCCGGTCAGTTCGTCCGGGCTGAGGGCGAGGCGGTCGGTGCGCTCTTCGGCCAGTCCGGCGATCAGTGCCAATAGCGCCTTCAGTTTCCACTCGGCGTGACTTAGCTTATCCAAAGAACCCTCTCCACCATCCTTCGCTCGCTCGACGTTCAAAGCCCCACTCCCTTACTAACAGCGACAACCACATGCACTAACAGCCATTTTGATGACTATAGTCACTCGTTGCAAGGGAGATGTGACGGCATGGTTCGCACATGGAGCAGAACCAAAAGGCGAGCGATGAACGCAAGGCCGAGCGAGCGCGCAACCGTCGCCGCACGGCTGCCGCGTTCGGCGACCTGCTCCGCCAACTGCGCAACGAACGCGGACTCTCCCAGTTGGATCTCGCCCTGGAGGCGGACCTGGACCAATCCTACGTCGCGCTGATGGAACGGGGCGCCCGCCAGCCCACACTCCATACCCTGCTCTCCCTCGCCCGCGCGCTGGAACGTCCGGTGGTGGAGTTGATCGAGCCCGTGGAGCGGCGATTGCGGCGCTGACCCGATTGCCGCCATGAACGCGGCGGGCGCAGTCAGGGCCTTGCCTGTAGGAGCGGCCCCAGGCCGCGATGGTTCGGAGTGGCGGGCCTCCCGCGACTTGTGGAGGCCGGCGGACAGGGCGCCATCGCGGCCTTGGGGGCCGCTCCTACAGGGGGCGTCGAGAGGTTGTACGAATTTTCGGCAAAGGGGTGCAGTTCCTGTTGGTGTGCCTCCTATCGTCGGTACACCCTACCCAGACTTCATCGCCTACCGAAGATCTCCCCACAACAGCTGCACCGCGGTCAGCGCGGCGGCGGCGGCGGTCTCGGTGCGCAGCACCCGCGGGCCGAGGAGGACGCCGTGGTAGCCGGCCTTTTCGGCCAGCCGTAGCTCCTGGTCGGTGAGCCCCCCCTCCGGGCCGATCAGGATGCTGACCGAGCCGACGGGCGGCGGCAGTGCGGCCAACGGGCGGCCGGCGCGCGGATCGAGGGTAAGACCGAACCCCTCCGCGGGACGGCCGAGGAGGTCGCCGATGCGTTGCGCCTCGGCGATCTGCGGAATGCGGTTGCGGCCGCTCTGTTCGCAGGCGGCCACCGCGATCCCGCGCCAGTGGGCCAGCCGCTTCTCCAGCCGCTCGCCCTTCAGCTCCACAGCGGAGCGCTCGGTGAACAGCGGTACGATGCGCGCGGCACCCAGCTCCACCGCCTTCTGCACCGCATAGTCCATGCGCTCCCCCTTGGAGATTCCCTGCAGCAGGGTCACCGCCAGCGGTGACTCCACCTCCAACGGCTCGAAGGCGGCGATGCGCACGGTGACCCGGCGACGCTCCACCACCGCCAGCTCCGCCGCGTATTGCCCCCCTTCGCCGGTGAACAGCAACAGCGGCGCACCGCCCTTGAGGCGCAGCACCTTGGCGACATGCTGGGCGGCCCGGGGTTCCAGTTCAAGCTCGTCGCCCTCCTGGATCGGGGCCGGGTGATGGATGCGGGGGATTCTCATGAGCTCTCGGCGATGCGGAAAAGGCGGATTATCTCAAAATCGCGCCGGATCGTGATCGCCCGGAATCCAACGGCTTCTTCCCCTCCAACTCGCGAACGGGTCATCGATTGCGCTGATCCTGCAATTGGTGCTGGCAGTCGAGGGGCTGGTGTATCGGGTTGTTCGGGCTTTGCGGGCTGCTGCTGCCGGCCACCCGGCCAGTCAGGTGGAACGGGGCGAACGATGGCCAGGGGGGCAAGAAGAAGGGAAGTGGCCGATCTGCGTTTTGGTCGAATGTGCTAACAAGACGCTACCAAGCCTGATGTTTCACGAAGCGGGAGGCTTGGCGGTGGCGTTCAACATGCTGATTTTATTGGTGGGCCCACTAGGACTCGAACCTAGGACCAAGGGATTATGAGTCCCCTGCTCTAACCGACTGAGCTATAGGCCCGGAAAACCCGCGTAAGTATAGCGAACGGGGTCGCCGTTCGTCACCAGAACGATCGTTTGGTTTCTGCCGGTTGCTCGGAGTTCGCGGGGCGGGCGCGCTTCCGCTGTACCGATGTGCCAATCCGGGTACTTCGCAACCAGGGTCGTGGTGCCGCCAAGGGGTGCAGTTCCGCTCACCGTGGCGGGCGCGGCTCGCTCGATAAGGCACATAGGCGCTTCTTCGCCCCCAAACGAAAAGGCCCGCATTCGCGGGCCTTTTCGTTTGGGGGCGAAGAAGCGCTTAGTCGAGGAAGCTACGCAACTGTTCCGACCGCGTCGGGTGGCGCAGCTTGCGCAGCGCCTTCGCCTCGATCTGGCGGATGCGCTCGCGGGTGACGTCGAACTGCTTGCCCACCTCTTCCAGGGTGTGGTCGGTGTTCATGTCGATGCCGAAGCGCATGCGCAGCACCTTCGCTTCCCGCGGAGTGAGCGAGTGGAGCACCGACTGGGTGGCCTCGCGCAGCCCCTCGCCGGTGGCGGCGTCGATCGGCGAGAGCACCGCGGAGTCCTCGATGAAGTCGCCCAGGTGGCTGTCCTCGTCGTCGCCGATCGGGGTCTCCATGGAGATCGGCTCTTTCGCGATCTTGAGCACCTTGCGGATCTTGTCCTCGGGCATCTCCATGCGCTCGGCCAGCTCCTCCGGGGTGGCTTCGCGGCCCATCTCCTGCAGCATCTGGCGGGAGATGCGGTTGAGCTTGTTGATGGTCTCGATCATATGCACCGGGATGCGGATGGTGCGCGCCTGGTCGGCGATGGAGCGGGTGATCGCCTGGCGGATCCACCAAGTGGCGTAGGTGGAGAACTTGTAGCCGCGGCGGTATTCGAACTTGTCCACCGCCTTCATCAGGCCGATGTTGCCCTCCTGGATCAGGTCGAGGAACTGCAGGCCGCGGTTGGTGTACTTCTTGGCAATGGAGATCACCAGTCGCAGGTTGGCCTCCACCATCTCCTTCTTGGCGCGGCGGGCCTTGGCTTCGCCGATCGACATCTGACGGTTGATCTCCTTGATCTCGCCGATGGAGAGCCCGGTCTCCTCCTCAAGGGAGGCGAGCTTGCCCTGGATCCGCTTGATCTCGTCGGCGTGTTCGTTGAGGCGGGCGACGAAGGCCTTCTTGCCCTTCAGGTGGCCGTCGAGCCAGGCGAGGTTGGTCTCGTTGTCGGGGAAGCTGCTGATAAAGTCCTTGCGCGGCATCTGCGCCCGCTGGACGCAGAGGGTCATCACCTGGCGCTCGTGGCCGCGGATGCGCTCGATGGTCTGGCGCAGGTTGTCCACCAGGGAGTCCACCACCCGGGCGACGAACTTGAACTCGAGGAACTGGGCGGCCATCTGATCGCGCAGCTTCTGGGTGCGGGGCGCACGACTGCCATGCTTCTCGGCCGAGGCCATCGCCTTCTCGTAGAGCTTGCGCAGCTCCTGGAAGCGGCTGCGCGCCTCCTCCGGGTCGGGGCCGGTGTCCACCGGCTCGTCGCTGCTCTCGTCGTCGCTGTCGTCGCTGTCGGCCTGCTGGGCGCTGGCGGGGGTGGGAGTGGGGATCTCCTCCTCGGCGGCATTGGGGTCGACGAAGCCGTTGAGGACGTCGGTGAGACGGGTGTCGCCGGCCTCCACCGCGTCGAACTCGCGCAGCACCATGGCGATCGATTCCGGGTACTCGGCGATGGTGGAGAGGACTTGGTTCATCCCCTCCTCGATGCGCTTGGCGATCTTGATTTCGCCTTCGCGGGTGAGCAGCTCGACGGTGCCCATCTCGCACATGTACATGCGCACCGGGTCGGTGGTGCGACCGAACTCGGAGTCGACAGTGGCCAGCGCGGCCGCGGCCTCCTCGGCGGCATCCTCGTCGGCCACCGAGCTGCCGGTGATCAACAGGCTGTCGGCATCCGGGGCCACCTCGTGGACCTGGATCCCCATGTCGTTGATCATGCTGATGATGTCTTCGATCTGTTCGGGATCGACGATCTCATCGGGCAGGTGATCATTCACTTCCGCATAGGTGAGATAGCCCTGCTCTTTGCCTCGGGCGATCAGACTCTTCAGACGCGACTCTTGCTGTTGCTGATCCATGACGCCTTTACGTGCTCCGAATTGGGTCGATATGGGTTGAACCGGCCATTATAGCGGTTTGCCGTCGATTCGTCATACTCCATATGTGAATGGCTGCGTTGTACAAATTCCATGCCACGCTCAGGGCTAAAAAATAGCAGAGATTGCCGATTGCACTAGGGGGAGATACGAAATAGAGGGGTTCTAATGGGTTGAATCCGCGAACGATCCGCGCTTCCGTCCCCATGGGGATGGACGCCAAATGTGTTATGGCAAATTTTTCTGCCGGGGCAAGCGCGAAGGAGCGAAAAATTGCGGCTACGCCGTTCCCCTCAGGGCCCGTTCGAGCTCGCGAAGCTCCATTTTCTCCTCTTCGTCCAGGCTGCCGATGTTGCGCCACAGCGCCTCGCGCCGACGGATGCGGCGCTGGTGGTCCATCCGTTCCAGGGCGTCGAGGAATTCCCGGTCGATGGCCTCCTCCGCGGCCAACTCCACCGAGCCGAGCAGTTCCCACAGCAGCGGCGCCTGCTCCCGGTCGCGCCACCGCTCGAGCAGCGCGCCGGTATGACTCGCCGGCTCCAGCGTCAGTTGGTTGAGCAACTCCACCAGCAGACGGACGCCGGGCATCTCCAGCTCGAGGAAACGGTTGGGATCCCCCGCCTCGGCCGCCAGTTGCGGGCGCAACAGCAGGCGGGCGGCGGCCTGTTCGGCCAGCGAACGGGTGGCGTAGGCCGCGGTACGTGGCCGCGCAGCCGGGGGGCGGCGGGAAGGAAAGGGCGCATGAGCACCGCTGGGGTATCGCGGGCCGGCAGATGGTGGTGGCCGGGTGGTGACCCGCAGGCCGAGGGCCTCGCCCAGCCGCTCCGGCTCCATCCGGGTGCGGTCGGCGAGGCGCAGCAACAGGTTTTCACGAAATGCCCCCTTGGGCATCCGGGCGAGTAGCGGGCGCGCCAGCTCCACCAACCGTGCGGGGCCCTCCACGGAGTTCATGTCGGCGCGCCCCGCGAGGGTCTCCAGCAGATAGTCGGTGATCGAGGGCGCGTGGCCGATGCGCGCCTCGAACGCCTCGCGCCCCTCGCTGCGTACCATCGAATCGGGATCCTCGCCCTCGGGAAGGAAGAGGAAGCGGATGCGCCGTTCGCTGCCCAGCGCCGGCAGGGCGTTGTCCAGGGCTCGCCAGGCGGCGTCGCGGCCGGCGCGGTCGCCGTCGAAACAGAAGACCACTTCGGGGGCGGCGCGGAAGAGTCGGTCGAGGTGATCCGGGGTGGTGGCGGTACCCAGCGTCGCCACTGCGTAGCGGATGCCGAACTGGGCCAGCGCCACCACGTCCATGTAGCCCTCCACCACCAGCAATCGCTCGAAGCTGCGCAGCGCCTGCTGTGCCTCCCACAGGCCGTAGAGCTCCTTTCCTTTGTGAAAGACCGGGGTTTCCGGGGAGTTGAGGTACTTGGGCTCGCCGGCACCGAGCACCCGACCACCGAAGCCGATCACCCGGCCGCGACGGTCGCGGATCGGAAACATCACCCGTTCACGGAAACGGTCGTAGCAGTGGTCACCCCCCTCCTTTTCGGTGAGCAGGCCGGCGAGCAGCAGCCTCTTCTCCTTCTCCGGATTGCCACCCAACGCCTTGCGCAGATTGTCCCACCCGGAGGGGGCATAGCCGATGCCGAAGGCCTTGGCGATCTCGCCGGTGAGGCCGCGTCCTTTCAGGTACTCCACCGCGAGTGGGGCCTCCGGGTGGCGCCGGAGATTGGCCTGGAAGAGCTGCGAGGCCTGCTCCAGCAGGTCGTAGAGGTCGGGCGCCGCGCGCCGCGCCTCCTGCTGGGCGGGACTGAGGGGGCGGCCCTGCTCCCGCTCCACCTCGACGCCCACCTCACGCGCCAGCTCCTCCACCGCTTCGACGAAGCTGAGGTGGTCGTACTCCATGAGGAAGCCGATGGCGGTGCCGTGAGCCCCGCAGCCGAAGCAGTGGTAGAACTGTTTGTCGGGGATGACGTAGAAGGAGGGGGTCTTCTCGTTGTGGAAGGGGCAGCACGCCTTGTATTCACGCCCGGCCTTTTTCAGTTCGACGCGGCTGTTGACCACGTCGACGATGTCGACGCGATTGACCAGATCGTCGATGAAGTGCTGGGGAATACGGCCTGCCATCTGTGATGGGGTGTTGAGCGCTTAGTGTTGAGTGTTTAGTGGGAGAGGGGCGCTTCGCGCGCAGATGGACCTGCTGCAAGGCGGCAGGTCCATTAAACATCAGTCGGGGATGGGGCGAAACGAAAAATCGCGCCGGTCGGCGCGATCATGGAGGGGGGCGTGGGGCGTGCCTCCCTCTTCCATTAAACACTAAACGTTCAACACTAAACGCTGGCGCAAAGATGGCACCAGCCAAGCGGTTGGCAGCGGGCTTGCCTAAGAGAGCCGGGCCTTGATTTTACCACTCACCGCGCCCATGTCGGCGCGCCCCTGGAGTTGAGGCTTGAGCTTGCCCATGACCTTGCCCATGTCCTGCATGGAGGTGGCGCCGGTTTCGGCGATCGCCGCCTCGATCAGAGCGCCGATCTCCTCCTCGGAGAGGGCGGCGGGGAGGAACTCCTGAAGTACCGCGACCTCGGCCGCCTCCTTCTCCGCCAGCTCGGGGCGTCCGCCCTTTTCATACTGGGCGATCGACTCGCGGCGCTGCTTGACCATCTTGTCGAGCACCGCGATCACCGCCGCGTCGTCCAGCTCGCTACGGCTGTCCACCTCCACCTGCTTGATGGCGGCGTTGGCCATGCGGATGACGCCCAGGCGATCCTTGTCGCCGGCGCGCATGGCGTCCTTCATGGCGGCCGTGAGGCGCGCCTTGAGGGTCTCGTCACTCATCGTGGGAGGAGCGGATCAGTAGCGGCGGTTGGGACGGCCCTCGCGGCGCATGCGCTCGCGGGCGACCTTCTTGGCATGACGCTTCACCGCGGCGGCCAGCTTGCGCTTGCGCTCGGCGGTGGGTTTTTCGTAGAACTCGCGGCGACGGATCTCGGTCAGGATACCGGCCTTCTCGCAGGAGCGCTTGAAACGGCGCAGGGCGACCTCAAAGGGCTCGTTCTCTCGTACGCGGACGTTAGGCATTTAAAAAACCACCTTGGTTTACGTCTTTGCCAGGGCAAATGAATTAAAGGGTCTAGAGGGCCGCGCATTCTACGCGGGTCTGACGGGAAAGGCAAAGGGTTGTTTTGGGGGATTAAGAAATGGACAGGATTAACAGGATTTTTCAGGATCAACAGGTTTGATGCTACGGACGGCGGGTACTGGAGGCCGTGTTTCCGAAGCCAACTCGATTTTTCGAGTTGAAGCTCCGATGCCGAGCACGACCAACAACCTGTTAATCCTGAAAAATCCTGTTAATCCTGTCCATTTTTCAACGCTCGTTTGTGCTGCGGACGGCCCGAACGGGTTAGAATCCGCGCCCATGCTGGTCCTCGGAATCGAAACCTCCTGCGACGAGACCGGTGTCGCCCTCTACGACACCGGCCGCGGTCTGCTCGCCCACGCCCTGCACAGCCAGGTGGCACTGCATGCCGAGTACGGCGGGGTGGTGCCGGAGCTGGCCTCCCGCGACCACGTGCGCAAGGTGCTGCCGCTGACCCGCCAGGTGCTCGCCGACGCCGGGGTGGCGGCCGGCCAGGTGGAGGGGGTCGCCTACACCATGGGGCCCGGTCTGGTGGGGGCGCTGCTGGTGGGGGCGGCGGTGGGGCGCTCCCTGGCCTGGAGCTGGGGGGTGCCGGCGGTGGGTGTCCATCATATGGAGGGGCACCTGCTGGCGCCGATGCTGGAGGAGGAGCCGCCCGCCTTTCCCTTCGTCGCCCTGCTGGTCTCCGGCGGCCACACCCAGCTGGTGCTGGTGGCGGGGATCGGCCGCTACACCACCCTCGGCGAGACCCTCGACGATGCCGCGGGCGAGGCCTTCGACAAGACCGCCAAGCTGCTCGGTCTCGGTTATCCCGGCGGCCCCGCCCTGGCGGCGCTGGCCGCGCAGGGGACCCCCGGGCGTTTCACCTTCCCGCGACCGATGACCGACCGCCCCGGCCTCGATTTCAGTTTCTCCGGGCTGAAGACCTTCGCCCTCAATACCATCAAGGCGCTGGGGGACGATCCGCAGGGTCGTGCCGACGTCGCCTACGCCTTCCAGGAGGCGGTGGTGGAGACCCTGGCGATCAAGTGCCGGCGGGCGCTGCGCGAGAGCGGGGTGAAGCGGCTGGTGATCGCCGGCGGAGTGGGTGCCAACCGGGCGCTGCGCGAGCGCCTCGCCGAGGTGGCGGAGCGCGAGGGCGGCCGGGTCTACTATCCGCGGCTCGAGTTCTGCACCGACAACGGCGCGATGATCGCCCAGGTGGGCGCGCTGCGCCTGGCCGCTGGCGAGCACCTCGCCGAGCCGACCTTCGATGCCAGGCCGCGTTGGGCGCTGGAGTCCCTTCCTCCGATCTGATCCGGGTCGCTCGACGCGGAGAACGCAAAGACGCAGAGATCGCGGAGAAGAAAAAACAAGGCTTTTCTTTGCGTTCTCTGCGTTCCACTTCCCCACCCCAAGGGCCCGCGAAAGAATAACTTCCTGTTTTGGGGCGTCGAGACGCCCGTCCGGCAAGG